>NZ_JBXFWM010000001.1:0-257967 GCF_056856655.1 Stenotrophomonas sp. STEN033 | reverse complement strand
CCCCAACCCTTCCCTTCGCTGCGCGAAAGGGAGGCGGCATATCCCAAAGCGGAAGCACCGCCCGCTGACGCCTTATCGGTGCGACCCCTGCCGAGCATGGCTCGGCACTACAACGGACCTGACAGTGCCCTGGGAAAGCCCCTGCCGAGCATGGCTCGGCACTACAACAGACCTGACAGTGCCTTGGGAAAGCCCCTGCCGAGCATGGCTCGGCACTACAACAGACCTGACAGTGCCCTGGGAAAGCCCATGCCGAGCATGGCTCGGCACTACAACGGACCTGACAGTGCCTTGGGAAAGCCCATGCCGAGCATGGCTCGGCACTACATCCCAACCCTTGGCCTTTGGCATAGGGCCGGACACAAACAAAAACACCGGCCACTGGCCGGTGTTTTCAATTCAACAGCAACAGCCCGAAGGCTGCGCCGCCAACGCCTTACTTACGCTTTTTGCGCACGTAGAGCACCAACGAGTGCTCTTCCAGCTCAAAACCGTGCTCCGCCGCGATCTTCCGCTGCAGCTCCTCGATTTCCGGGCTTTCGAACTCGATGATCTTGCCCGAGTCCACGTCCACCATATGGTCGTGGTGGCCGCCGCGGTCCAGCTCGTAAACCGCCTGGCCGCCTTCGAAATTGTGCTTGAGGACCAGCCCCGCCGCCTCGAACTGGGTCAGCACACGGTAAACCGTGGCCAGCCCGATCTCATCACCGCAATCAAGCAACTGGCGGTAGATGTCCTCGGCCGTGAGGTGGTGTTGGTGGGGGGTGTTCTGTTCAAGCAAGGCAAGGATGCGCATCCGCGGATGCGTTACCTTCAAGCCGACTTTGCGCAGGTCATTGGATTCCATAGCCATCGTGTTCATTGGCGGTTTAACGCCAGTTATCTCCGGTCAGATCGCGCTGGGTGCCGGGGAGTGTATCATCGACCCGATTTCCTCAACTGCCCTAGCTAATGCGCAACCTCCTGTTGATCGCCGTTGTCGCCCTGTCCATTACTGGCTGCGGCATCATCTACAAGCAGCCCATCTATCAGGGCAACCTGATCCGTGAACAGTCCGTGGCGCAGTTGCAGGTCGGCCAAAGCAAGCAGCAGGTCAATGCCCTGCTCGGCACGCCGTCCATTGCCGACCCGTTCCACGCCCAGCGCTGGGACTACACCGCCAGCCAGCGCGTGAACCGCCTGGGCAAGACCGAGGTGAAGAACTTCACCGTGTTCTTCGAGAATGACCAGGTCACCCGCTGGGAAGGCGACTACTTCCCGACCCAGGATGCCGACCTCGCCCGCAACAGCGTGCGCCAGTTCGGCCGCAACCTGGCCAAGGACAAGAAGAAGGGCGGCCGCTGATCCAGCGCACCCGCCGCAAGATCAATCGCCGCCGCGCGCTCGCCGGCGGCGATTTTCTTTGGGATCGGCCAGCAAAGGACGCAGCAACTCCACCCGGTCACCGTCCTGCAGCAACTGCTGAGGACGCGCCAGCACGCCGTGCACCGCCATTGCCACCGCTTCCGCAGCGCCGTCGAGCGCCGCCTCGGCCACCGCATCGGCGACCGTGCAGCCTTCAGGCAACTCCAGCTGCCGCTGCTGGTAACGGTCCGGCCAGGCCAGCACCACTTCCACACGCATCGCTCAGGGCTCCTGGTCGGCCACGCGCACGAAATCGTTGACCATGCGGTCGGCCAAGCCCTGGAATCCCAGCGCCAGGGCCGGCCCCAGCAGGCGTGAGGTCGGCTCAAACTCCAGCTCGAGGCTGACCTTGCAGGCGCTTTCGGACAGGGAATGGAACTCCCAGCGGCCATGCAGGCGCTTGAACGGGCCATCACGCAGCTTCATATCGATGCTGTGCGGGCGTCGCAAGCTGTTTTCGGTCATGAACCAGGTACGGAACGAGCCCAGACCCAGATCCAACCGGGCCACCAGGCGATCCTCGCCCTGCTCCAGGATCTCCGCCTTGTCACACCAGCGGAACCGGCCCGGGTAGGCGGCAACATCATTGACCAGGTTGAACATGCGCTCGGCGGAGTGTTCGACCAGCGCGCTGCGACGAATGGTAGTCATGGCAATACAGAAAGTGTTCGGGGAGCCCCCGAATCGGAGACAATACGGAAATGAGCACGAAACACAGCAAGGATAAAGCAAAGAACGGGACGGCCGACAAAACCATCTCGTTGAACAAGCGCGCGCGCCACGAATACCACCTGGAAGAGCGGGTCGAAGCGGGCCTGGTGCTGCAGGGCTGGGAGGTCAAGGCCATCCGCGCCGGTCGCGGCAACATGACCGACGCCTACGCCTATGTGAAGGACGGCGAGATCTACCTGATCGGCGCGCAGATCACACCGTTGATCCAGGCATCCACCCACACCATTCCGGAAGACCGCCGGCAGCGCAAACTGCTGCTGCACCGTCGCGAGATCGACAAGCTGATCGGCCGCGTCGAGCGCGACGGCTACACGCTGGTGCCCACCGCGATGTACTGGAGCAAGAACAAGATCAAGCTCGAGATCGCACTGGCCAAGGGCAAGCAGAACCACGACAAGCGCGACACCGCCAAGGAACGCGACTGGGCCCGCGAAAAGCAGCGCGCGATGCGTGCCCACAACCGCAACGCCTGATGTTGACGCAGCGCGCGATGCAGGTCGCCAGCGCGCAGGATGCGCAGGCGCTTTGTTCGCAGCTGCTGGCCTTCAATCGCAAGGCCAGCGGCAATGGCTTCGACGAGCTGCCCTTGCAGCTGGCCATCCATGACGCAAACGGCAAAGCCTGCGCCGGCCTGCTCGGCGACATCTGTGCAGGCTGGCTTGCCATCCATGTGCTGTGGGTTGATCCGGAACTGCAGGGCCAGGGATTAGGCAGCCAATTACTGTTGGAGGCCGAGCAACAGGCCAAAGCCGCAGGCGCACATAGCGTGGGGCTGGACACCTTCGACTGGCAGGCCGAAGGTTTTTATCTTCGCCACGGCTACGAGGTCTTCGGCCGCCTGCCCGATTTTCCGCCCGGCCATGAGCGTATCTACCTGCGCAAAAGGCTTTAACCCATCAGTATCCGTCGCAGATCGCTTCGCCGGGTTCCGGGCGACTGCAAGGCCGCGTACAACACACTCAGGTTGACCACCTCGCCCAACTCAGGCGCTTTGCGATCATCGCCACCCAACCACTGCCGCGCATCCTCGGCAGCCTCAGGCGGCAACATGGCCAGAATCGCGGCATCGTCCAGCTCATCAACCTGTGACTGCAGCGCGCGCGCAAACCGCAGCACCCGCCCGGTATGCACCACCAGCTGCGCCAAACCCAAGGCCATCGCCACAATAGCTACGCGCTCGACACCCGCAGGCGCGAGCCCGGACCAAGGCGGCTGCAACACCAGAAGCAAAACAGCAGCCAACAGATAGACGCCCAGCCAGCGCCGGCGCACCTGCCTAACCCGGCCCAGCAGCACGCCACACAACAACAGCACCAGAGGCGCAAACTGCGGCCAATAGCCGTGTCCAAGCCACGCCGCGATCAACACCACACCCATCAGCAACACGTAGAGCAGAACAGGCGCCAACGCCCGTTGCCGAAACCCGGCCCCGACTCCAGCCGCCAACAATCGCAGATTGCGCGGATCGCGCTGCTGCATCCCAACCCTCTGCTCGTAAATGTGATGGCCACCATGGTCCGTCGGCGGACGTCGCAGAAAGGTCGGCACGGCGTTAAGTCTCACTCTGCGTGTTCAAGTTGATGCGCAGCCGCAAGTAGTCATGGAAATGGTTGCCTAGACTAGCGCCCCATCAAGGAGTTCTTTGACGATGGATCGCTGGTACACCGCAACACTGCTGTCGCTGATCATTCACCAGATAGATGCCGCCTACTGGTACGAATGGGACATGTTCCATGTGCCCGGCGGCATTCAAGGCTTTCTGCTGTTCAACGTCCTGGCAGCGGGCCTGCTGCTGCACGGCTATCGACAAGTGGTACTGGCTACGCATCAAGCGCGGCGTTATGCCTGGCTCTGTGGCGGCATTGGCGCCCTGACCGCCCTGCTCCATGCAGGCTCCGCCGGGTTCAAGGTCATACAGTGACAATGGCAACTAGCGATCAGGCGATGGCATCGGCCATCCCCGTCTTCCGAAGGGGCCCCTCAGCTCTCGCAGAGCCAGCGCGAACCACGATTGACACCTTTCGCCAGATAGCGATAAACAAGCCGCGACACACCCGCGTTCAGCTTTCCCCGAAGTGTCTACGACCAGACGCTGGCGCCGGAAGGCCGCTGGCCTCCATTGGCCGCATGACTCAACTCCAAGCTGTCCCAGATCGTTGTTTCTCCGCAGCTCCCAGTGGAGACTTTGGATATCATTGTGCAGCAGCTCGGAGAATGAACTGTTGTGAGCCCTCGTTGCAAACCACTGCTATGAGTTGGTGCCGAAGAATGAATTGAAAACTTCCAGTTGCAGTCTCGGACATATATCCAAAGCACGCATCCACTCAAGGACGATTCAATGAAAACGAAGATCGTTGTGCTATCCGTCATGGCGGCCGCAACAGTAGGTATCACAGCACACCTGATTTTTAGAGCCGAAGAACCGTCTAAACAGGAAAATGCTGCCGCCCCCACCCGCACCACTTCACATACACGACAAGCAGCCAGGCCTACCGAACCCATTGCAAATCCAGCGATTCCCCAGCTTGCTCGCGGAGACTACGCGCAATTGAGCGCTCAGATGACCCCGGAGGAGGCGCGCGTCATCGCGAGCGCGATCCTTAACTGCAGCGCCCTTTATTACGCAGCTGCACAACAACCAAATCAAGAGACAAAATCAAAACCGCAGAAAGAAATTGAAGATAACTGCGAGCGCATGAAAAATGAGTTCTCAGTCTACGACTTGGCCAAATATGCAGCACAGTCGGGCGACACCCAGGCTCAACTCGAATTCTCCGCTCTAGCAGCAGGAGCCTTCGAAGATGAGAAAGCAACAATGAATACCGAACTCATGGATGACTACAAAAGTTCCACATTGAGTTTTCTCGAAAGTGCTAGAAAAAGTGGAAAGATCGAGGCGCTATCAAGGCTATCCGCCAATTACGCATCCGGCCAATTTTCAGACGCAGACCCTGTACTTGCATATGCCTATGCAAGCGCTTACGCCCGAAAGTCGGGCACTGAACTCTCACAGAGGCGAGCAAAGCAACTTTCAGCAGGCCTAAGTGCAACGGAGGTGGCGCAAGCAGACAACTTGGCACGCAGCATGTAGCAGAGAACATGACGCCGTGCTATCGAGACTTCAGCACCAGGTTGAGCGTGTGCAGGTTGTCGTCGAGGTCAGCCTGCACTTGTAATGACCCACTGAAAACCTGCTCAGGTGTTAATTTCCCCGAAGGAGACACCGATGAGCGAAATGATGGAAGAAGAGATAAGCGCTGGACCGCCCGGCGCAAGTCGGCGCCGGTCCTTGAAATCATCCAGGGCAAGACGACCGTGGCTTCGGCTAGTCGATAGTTCGCGCTGACCCCTGCCGAGGTCGAGAGCTGGGTTGAGGAGGTAAGCGCGGCATGGAGGACGCACTGCGGGCCAAGCCGGAGGATGTGCGCGAGCCGCACGAACGCCAGCTCAAGGACCTGCAGGATGCCTACGGCGAGGCAATGCTGGAGATCCGTGCTAGAAAAAGCTGGCCTCTCTGCTGGGAAAGGACAAGAGCTGATGCGCTTGGTCCAGCAGGGCCTGAAGGACGAAGGTTTCGCAATGCCGATGACCAAGCTGTGCCGCTGGTTTGAGGTGGCCCGTCGCACGTCGTACTACAAGCCAACAAGGTCGCCGGCCAGAGTGAAGCCGGAGTTGGCCGAGCCAATCAAGGAGATGATCGAGGCCCGAACCGTCGTTTGGATATCGCACGGTTGCCGCGTTGCTTGGCATGAACAAGAACACGGTGCAGCGCATCTTCCAGCTCAAGGGGTGGCAGGTCCGCAAGCGGGCGCTGGGGCAGCGGCCGAGGATCGAAGCCAAGGTCTCTCGTGCCGAACTTCCGGATCAGCGTTGGGCCACGGACCTATGTCGTGTATGGGGTGGCAAGGATGGCTGGCTCAGCCTGGCGCTGGTGATCGACTGCCATACCCGACAACTACTGGGATGGCACCTGTCACGGACTGGCAAGGCCAGTACGGCTTCGGCCGCTCTGGAGCAAGCCCTGATCACGCGCTACGGCACGCTGGGGCGAGTGCGGGAGCCTTTCCTGCTTCGCTCCGACAATGGCCTGGTCTTCACCAGTCGCGACTACACCCGACTGGTGCGCAGCTACGGCTTGAAACAGGAGTTCATCATCCCGCACCGCCCGCAGCAGAACGGGATGGTCGAACGCGTGATACGGACCTTGAAGGAGCAGTGCGTGCATCGGCATCGCTTTGAGAGCCAAACCCACGCCCTGCGGGTGATTGCTGACTGGATCACCTTCTACAACCAACAGCGCCCACATCAGGCGCTGAAGATGATGCCCCCGGACGGGGCTTATGCCGCTACATTAACCGCGTGACCAGAGCAGAAAGCGGTGGGTCATTACATACCTTCAATCGTCCCTGATGCCGGAGGAAAGCTCGCCGCCGTATGGGGCGGCGATTTCCTTAGTCCTTAAAAGACGGTGCTGAACATGTCGCCGCCGTGGCATGAAAAGGCCGGAAATTCGCGTTCATTTCAGCCCCAACGGTAGGTCGCAACGCCAGGTCTAGTGGCTATAGCCGTCAGGCTGTGAGGAATTTCCGGATGTTTGGGCAGCCGTCCTAGTAAAAAGGTCGCTCAGCAAGTCTTGATTTCTTCACTGCGAGTTGAAATCCGAAACTCTTTGTAACGTCTTGGACGAGTGACAGGAACCAATCGGGGGCCTTGGGCGACACGACAACGGTTTGGACGAGTACCGGAATGTCGCATGGCACCTGAAGCCCCGACGCTGTCGACCGAGGATCCTTGATCAACAGACGGACCTCGCGCTCATGTTCGAATGACTTTCGTTTGCGCCAGAACGCACCATTTACGTCAGAAAAATACGCATCGAAATCGACGTACTCGACTCGGCCGATTGCGATGTTTGGATCTCTCCCCAATGCCGCGTAGGCAGCTCCCACAGTGGTCTGAATTGCCACCGCATAATCCATCGAAGTGGAGTACAGCTTCCACATCGCCTCGGACTCATACTCGCTTTCATACCAGCAACTGATGAAGGTAGTTTTACGGTCCCTACCGCCTCCGGTCTCCAGGCTGCGCAAGAGATCCATAGCGTTGGCTTCGACAGCTTCCTCAGTTGGACCCGCTACGCCTTCATCACGAGGCACAGTGCGGATGATCTCACGAAAAAAATCTAGGTATTTCTTGTCCCACTTATGCTTGTTATCTGCCAGTCCTTTGGCACCCTCAAAAATGTCATCGAACGATTCAGCGCTTGGAAAATACAGTGCTTTGGTGGAAAGAAAGCTCGCGTATTTGGTGAAATCCATATATCGCCAGAGCACCGTGGTCGATGCGGGCACCTCGTACTTCCTTGCCATGAAGTGAGTTCGCGAGGAGATCTCTTTGACCTTCGTTTGGGCGCACGTATCGCAAACGTACAAAGGCTCGCCATTAAGACCAAAACCGGCGACGGCAGCATCGCCCTCCACAAAGGCATATGTGCAGCTGACACAGTTGTCATGGCTTTCAAAGATGAGGCGCCTGAGTTCTATAGCTTTTTCTGCAGGTGCGGGAAGCTGGGACCTTATCGTCACGCCTAAACCTCAATTTGAGCCGTAGCCATGGCGGGGCATAGCTAGAAAGAAGAAATATCTTAACAAGGAGCGTTGCCGTCGGATCACACTACCGCTCAAGGGACAGTCTGATGATCTCTGCTTTTTTCGACTACCTGGCTCAAGGATCCTGAGCGCTGTAATGGTAGGTGCGACTTCTTGGGGCGCAACCAAAGTTGAATGGAGCATGCTGCTGGCCCGCCCAAAAGGCGTGACTGGCTGGCCAATTTGGCGTAACATCCACCCCCGTCAGCGAGACTTTTGGCAGCTTTTCATCACGTTCCACCCAAAAGTCGTTACAAATCAACGTTAAACCGGGGGTGCACTGGTTTCGACGGGGGTTGTGAAGTCGCTTGGCGCATGCCGAGGGGGTAGCTTTCCTCGTAAATCCAGCTGCAAAACTCTAGTTGCCAACGACGACAACTACGCTCTCGCCGCTTAAGGCGTAAGCCCCGAACCCACTTGTGCCCGTGCTCGTGGATGTAGGGTCATTATCACGGAACCGGCTGTGACGGCTGCCTGTCAGTCACGGCTTAACCAAAACAGGCTGGTCCTGGGGTGCGCTTTGCACACCGTGCTGCCACAGGACGAGACCCAACGGTGAGCTAAGCATGTAGTGCCGGGGATGGAGTGCCTTCGGACGGCGGTTCAATTCCGCCCACCTCCACCATTAGATGGACCGTCAAGGTCCCGATCAGGCCGGAAACCCAATAGCAGCACGGGTTTCCGGCCTTTTTTGTGTCCGCGTCTGTGCGCCTTTGTGCGTTTCAGTCCATGCGATGCCAGCGGTACAACTGAAAAGCCCCGCGCTGGGCGGGGCTTCTATCGCAATACAGGCTGGCAGCGCCCCGTTACGGGCAAACCTGGCTGACCTGGGTGGCGCATTGAAGGCCAGGCCCCGAAGCCGAATACATACCCGTGCAAGTGAGCTTCACTGCGCCAGGCCCGGTCGATGCTGTCTGCTGCCCAGCCACCAGACTAACTGACGTGCCAGGCCCCTGAACTGCACAGCGCCCCGTGCCACTCTGAGCACCAGTAATCGAGGTGCATGTTATTAGAGCGGCACTTTTTACCGCAGCCACGCCAGCCGTTGATCCACCGCTGGCTGCAGAGGCATTGACGGACTGTTCGGGCAGGCAGGCAACGTCATCGATTGTCGCTACGCAGTCCAGGCGTCCGTAATTGAAGTCATATTGCCCGGTACACGTCAGCTTGACGGGACCCGCGCCGGTGGTCCCAATCGACTGCCCCTGTTTGACCATGCCGCTCCAACCAGGCGCGGTAATCACACATCCGTAATTGGTCCCCATACTTGCGGTTGCCGATGTGCAAGTGACCATCGAGGCTGAAGTCGCATTGCCGTTCCCAGAATAGCCGCCCGACGTTGATGATCGAGAGCTGATGGTTTGAACCGCGGCGCTCGCCGAGCCCAGCGTAAGAATCCCTGCAACAAAGATCGCAGCACACATCGCGTAACGTCCATTTATTCTCATTGCTCTCACCCTTAAGAGTTGAACTTCCGTTTTCCAGAAACTTCGCTGCCAGCAACCAAATCAGGCACCGAGGACAGTGCAGGCTGCTGGCAGGCCGATTCTGCCCGCTGTGTGAACCCCATTTTCTGGCACCCGTCCCACAACTCAACATCCGAGAAGATCAGAAGCACTCGGACTCCACAGGCATCAATGACCAACGCATTAAGTAGACGACCCACGTCTTGATAGACATGAAATGCCAACTCCTGATCCGCGGGCGTGCATAGCCACGAATAAGCGCCCAAGCCCAACGTACGTGAAGGCGGGCCAGTTCGTGCGGCAACTCGCCATCCGGGAGCGGTCGCAATCCGTGACCTATCCAGGTTTGATCATCCGAGCATGTAACGCAGATCAAATCGGGAAATCCCTCGACTGCGAACGCTCAAGAAAAGGAAAGGCCGGAAGGCCTCCTGCGATCGCCAGAATCGCCGAATGGAACTCTTCATCGCTCAAGAGTCCAACGCCATGTCCAAGACAATCATCAAGCGCCGTCACGCGGCGCATTTGAATCAATCAGGTCGCTGCTGCGATCGACTCATGTGGTTTGGTCAACCGGTCCACTTTGCCCGCCTACACGGATTGGCCATCGATCAGACCGCGGACAGGCACTGCCGTGCCAAGCACATGAAGTCCGTTGCGATGGAGGTTCGCACAACGCGCAAGACATTGCCGCTGCCTGCCATTGCCGCGATCAGCACCGGAGTCCGCTATCGGCAGAGAGCTACCGACAGCACGCCCAGATGGAGCGTGCCACCGCTCGATAGCCGAAGCACAACCATGCGCCAAGCGTCCCCGATGATTGGCAATGAATGCCTACCGAGCCTGCTTGGGCTCATCGTCCAGCAATCTACGAAGTACCACCGCTTCGTTGTGCACGTCATCCTTGGCCGCGTACACAAGTGTCAGGGCTTTCTGCCTGGCGATGGCCTGAAGCTCCGGCCATGCTGGGTTTCCTTTCAGCTCCAGGCGGTAACGACGCGTGAACTCTGTCCACTTCTGCGGGTCGTGCGCGAACCACTTGCGCAGCTCAGTTGATGGGGCGACTTCCTTGAGCCACAGATCGATCCTGGCATTTGCCTTGGACAGCCCGCGCGGCCAGAGTCGATCGACAAGAACCCGGTAGCCATCGCCCATCCCCGGCTCATCGTAAGCTCGCTTCAGCATCACATTCATAGCCCCTCCTTGCGGTGACAAGGGAAACACCATTGGCCCTGCCGGGACGATGATGAACCTCGCAAACCACCTGACGCTACGATTTTGGCATCCACGGCGCCTTGTTCCAGTCATGACCGAAACGACCGCTACCTTCAGCCTGACCACAACTGCCCGAGCTGCGCAGGACAGATGAGCGGCACGGCATCGGCGATGGCGTTGGGATCAACTACGCAGCCATTTCGGCAACGCCCTTGCCGAATGGTCAGGCGCGCCGGGTCCGCACGTTGCGAACACGGCATATGACACCCTCGTTCCGCGACAACTGGCGCAGGCCGCGCGACTGAAGCCCGGGAGCTCCGGAGGGAGCGCCATATCGTGGCTTTCCACCAAAGCGTGACTGCCAACTACTTGCCGAGCCAGCTACATCAAGACTACGCATTGACCCGGCTGTGGCCGCGCATGTGTCTCCAAGAAGACCCAGCCAGCACACGTGCCAAGGCAGCGCCCGGCACGGACCAAGGGACCGTGCCGAAGCGCCTGGTTGGAGGTGAGTTACTGCTTGATGCCAAGCACCGCCGACGGCAGCCAACCACGATTTCCCATTTCATCGTCGACTTCGATCATTCCACCATTGCGCCCCCCTGTGGGGTAGGCGAGCATGCCAGGCTTGAGTTCCGCCACCACAGTCGACTGACTGTCGGGCTGGGTCAGCAATCGAGCCATGCGATGCAACATCATGGTTCCCGCAGTGGCGGCCATCTGGCCACCGGCGACAACATTCTGGCCTACAACCTGCTGCGCCACCTGCCCCGCTGCGCCAACCATGCCACCCTGCTGGGCAACCACACCCATTGCAGCCTGTGCCACACCCGCACCAATGCCCTGACCTGCAACCTGCTGTACCACTTGGCCGGCTGCGCCCAGCATGCCGCCTTGCTGCGCCACAGCGCCCATCGCAGCCTGCGCAACGCCCGCACCAATGCCTTGGCCTGCAACCTGCTGTACCACTTGGCCGGCAGCGCCCAGCATGCCGCCCTGCTGCGCCACAGCGCCCATCGCAGCCTGCGCAACGCCCGCACCAATGCCCTGGCCTGCAACCTGCTGTACCACTTGGCCGGCAGCGCCCAGCATGCCGCCCTGCTGCGCCACAGCGCCCATCGCGGCCGACGCCACACTACCGCCAACAACGTGATCCGCACCGTGCTGCATCATCTGCCCCTGCATACCCGCCACCGCCCCCAGGTTCGGCGCGCCGGCATGTGCCGCCATCGGCGCCGCAGGTCCTGCTTGCAACCTTGCGGCGGCGGTGTTGGCCAGCCTGGCTTGCGATGCAGCCAAGGTCTGGTACGCGTCCGGTGGTGCTACCGGCACCGCTGCGCGCGTTGCCCTCGGCACATTGCGATTGGCCAGCACACCGCGCTTCTTGCTGACCTCATCGACCATGCGCGAATAGGCCTCTTCGTAGGCTTCCTTGATGACCTTGCCGATCTCGGTATTGTCCCAACTGCCGACATTCGCCCCGGCACTGCCTTGTACGCTTGCGGCAGACACCGCTGCCGCCCAGGCCTTGTCGGTGATCTTGGCTTCGCCGGTCACACTGATGAGCTGTTCGGAGGTGCGTACGTCAACCAGCGTCAGCACCACTTCGGCAGTCTGTCTTTTCGTCGTCAGCTTGCCAGCCACGCCCAAGGTAGCGACGTTGATCATCGCCCCCATCAAGCCCCGCGAACCCCCACCATTCGACGCGCCTGCGCCGATGCTCATGCCGCCGGCATTGGGATTCTGCGACACGATATCCGGCACCAACACGAAGTCCGCGCCACGCATCTGTCCACCGCCGATGTTCTGGTCTTCCTGCAGGTGCCCGCCCATGGCCAGCTCCCGCTCAGCCTGCGCAGCGGTGAATCCAGCGCCACGGTCAAGCACCGTAAAACACTTGGAATCGTTGACAAGCACGCGCAGCACCCGGGTAGGTGCAGGCAGCCCATAGGTCGCCCAGATTCCCATGCCGTCATCCGGCTCGACGATGCGCAGACTGCCCTGCGCCGTCTTGCACTTATCCGATGACATGCCCAGAAGCGCGTGGCTTGGGAAACTCGCCGTTGCCGACACGAGCGCGATGAAACCGGCTGCCAGAACGGCAGGCCGGTGGATGGTGGTCTTCATGTTTATCCCCCTGTTTCCGCACTCCATGCGAAGTTGCGGATGTGAATCGTCCGAACCAATGGAAACACCGCACTCTCCTGCGGTTTCACATTTTTATCACATACGTTAACGATTACCAATTTTTCATGAATGGCAACTGTATCGAACTGCTGCGAGTTCCTACTGCGATAGGTGCAACTTGCCGGCAATGCACGACGCACTCATCGAACAAAACACCGCATAAGCCTTCAGTCAGCACTGATAGCAAACTTCGAAATTGACTGCCGCAATCGGACTACAGGATTACCGGATAGCGACAAGGCCTCGCCCGACTTTCTGGTACATGTCCGCGGAAACTGGAAGGCGGCGCCCCTCAGATCGTAAGACCACAGGCCTGACGGATAGCAATCTGAACCGGAGACGGAGGCAGGTTTGGATCAAATTCCCGCTTCGGCAGAAGCGGCGGTTGCGCCATGAAGCGTGGCCGCTGCCCCCGGTGCGCCTGAGCGGCATGGACCAGGAACGGGTGACACAGATAAACCGTGCCTGCCGCGCCCGTCGCCAGTTCCACCTCGCAATTTTCCGTCGACGCGTAACCGGTGGCCGAGAGCTGCCGCAGGCTTGCCCCCGCCTCGCCGTAGGGCAGCAGTTCCCGCGCAATGGCAGCATGCGACCCTTTTCGTATTTTCGTAGGCGCATCATGCGGACCAACATCCGAGAACAGAAACAGCATCAACAAGGCGCGCCCTCTGCTTTCGACGTTGACCCGCCATTCCATGAAATCCGGGTTGTCGGTGCCAAAGCTCACGTCCACATGCCAGCCATCGTCACCGGGTGATTCAGGTGAGGGAAAGCGGATGGGAAAGGTTCCAACACCTTCAGGGGCGAGCCATCTCCCCAGCCCGACGAGCTGATCGTAGGCGTTGTGCAGTTGCGGCGTGTTGGCAGCTTCGACGAAAGGCGGCGAGGACTTGAACCCCAAACGAACAACGGGTTGAGTCCAGTTCTGCGGCTCGTCCGGGGACAGACCCATATCCGCCCACAACTCATCCCTCCCCTGCCTTGCGAGCTTGGCGCTGAAGGCCGCTTCAATTTTGACGAATCCATCATCAACAAAGCCCTGAATCTGGCCAGGGGTCAGGCCAATACGCTCGATTGCCGACATTGCTCTTCCTCCAAGCGGCTACCGCATCAAGCGGATGCCCGTTCCCATCCAGATGGCGCGGTAGCGCCGGGGCAGCATGCAGTCGTTCCGATCAACCGGACCCGTGTGGACATGAATACCATGCGCAAACACGTATCCCGAAACCAGAACCATAGCAACCACCTGCAGTCGACTGCCCGCGATTCAATGCAATTCCAAATTGGAGGCTTCCAGTTCGTGGAATTGATGAAGCTCGGCAATCAACGTCCTCCGTGATCACCAAACGTTGACCAAGATCATCGCGCCTTCTCCCATCTACGGGCAGCAATCGCAGCCGTCTCGGCCCGCAACCTCGCTTCATGCCGCCGCACCCATTCCTCGCAGCCTGCCCTGCCCGTCTCGTAACTCCTGCAGTTGCGGTGCGGGTGCAAAATCCTGCCAGCGGGTGGTGGCAGGTGATAGTCCAGATTGACGAACCACGATTCGTCCAGTCGCTTGACCAGGCGGGAAACCGCCAGCTCGTTGATATAAATCGCAGTTGGCCGACACTCGAAGTCGGCAACTCTCGCCCATGTGAAGTTTTCTGGAAGCATCCCTCAGCATGGAACGTGACGGTCTCAGCAGCTGGGACGGGTTGCGGCTGACAGCAGTCAAGTTCCATCCGAAAGCGCGCCCAACGTGGATGAACTGTCAGTTGGCACGCATCTCCGTTCGGTACCGGACAATGGCAGCGCTGAGCTTGCGCCACCAATCAGATGAGTAGGGATGCAGCCATTTGCGAGGTAATGGCTTGCCGAAGCGGGATTTGCGATACACGCGCGCCTTGAGGGTCTCGATCTCGAATCCGGCCCACTCGGGTGCGGGAAACATGAACATGTTGAATGAAACGGCAGGACGTACTTCATTCCAGAAGATGGCTTCCAGTTCTGCAAGAGAGTATTTGGACTCCGCGCAGATGCGAGCAACCTCCGGCAGAAGAATGGCGGGATCAGTGTCCATCCAGAAATCCTGCATCTGATCCCAAACCGGGGCGCGATCTTCAATGTCTTCGTCTGGTGGTCTCATGCCGGCAAATACCTGATAAGCGACGCCCTGGGTCCGATCAAGCACCTTATCCATACCGCGCTACCGGCACGCCCTTCTACTGGGCACGGCCCGCCTCACTCGACAGCGCCTTGTCAGATAAATCCTAGTCTCAATAAGGTATATCCCTCATTGAGGTAGTGCTATCCCCGACAGCACCATTACAGGCTCTTGGCTGTCCGCCATCGCACCAGGTGCTGTATGGACTACGAGAAACTCCGCGATCACTTCGACGTTCTGGCACAGAGGGTGGTGCAGGACGCGGCGTCGCTTGGCGAATATGAGCGCAAGCAGAAGCTGTTGGAAATGCATCAGCTTGTCGACAGGATCGTGCAGGTGGTGCCCGATGATGAAGCGCAAGCCAGCATCCTGTGCAGGCTGGAGGACCTGGTCTACCGCGCAAGCAGCGCCATCAATGCTGCCGAGCAGCTTGAGAACCTCAGGAAAAAGTCCGCCTTGGCCTATGGCTGGTCGCTGCCTACCGACTGATGGGCCGGCCCAGCTCGATTCCGGGATTGCCGCTTGTTGGCGGCTTGATTGGGCGCCGTGCGCCTCCGGGGGATCCGTTCGAGCCACGCATTCCAAGCTCAACTCCGGCACCATAGCCATCGGTGCCGCCCACGGGCGCGCACTGGATGCAGCACGGTCAGCTCGACCGTGCTGCCATACCCACCGTCATGGATTACGGCAATGGCAGCCCAACGCGGTCCCCAGCACTCCCCTCCCCGGCTGATCAACGTCGTTGCCAAGCTGCTGTTGGCAGCCTGTGCGGCCTGGCCTGCGTTCGCTGGCGCGGCCAAAGCACCTGAGCGGCAGGCCACCACACCCAAACTTGAAGGCAGCCAGCTCACGATGCTGGACGCCGCATTGGCAGGCCTGCCAGCCCAGCGCCCCGGCGTCACCGATATCTACGTCCTCGGCGTGGCCGGTGATGCGGATGAAGATGTGTTCCCCAATGAGGTGGCCTACCTGCGTGAGCTGTCGGCCAAGCGCTGGGGTGCCGAAGGCCGCATGATCAGCCTGGTCAACCAGCCTGCCCTGGGACACGGCGGCCCGCCGCAGGTTCTGGCTACCGCCGACAGCATCGGCCATGCCCTGAACGGACTGGGGCGGACGCTGGACCCGAATGAAGATGTGCTGTTCCTCTACCTGACCAGCCACGGCCTGCATGACAACAGCGTCTACCTGCACACCGGTCGCGACCAGGAAGACTATCTGGCACCGGCACAGCTCGCGCGGATGCTGGATGAGGCGCATATCGGCAATGCGGTGATCGTGGTCTCGGCCTGTTTCTCGGGCGCCTTCGTGCCCGCCTTGATATCACCGCAGCGCATGGTGATCACCGCCGCGCGCAAGGACCGCCCTTCCTTTGGCTGCGGCAATACCGATAGCGCCACCTGGTTTGGTCGCGCCTTCCTGATCGAGGCCTTGAACGCCACCAATGACTTTGCCCGGGCCTACACCCTGGCCGCAGGCAACGTACGCCGTCGTGAAAAGGAACAAGGCGAGCGCCCCTCTGAACCGCAGTTCCAGAACGGCAGGACAGTGGCGGCCGTGCTCGAACAATGGCGCGCGGGCTTGCCGGAGACACCTGCCGTGCCCTATCCCTTCGTTCACCAGCGGCCAGCCGGGACCAAGACCCTCACCCCCAAAAGCAAGCCGGTCGCCAACAATCGCAAGGGCTGAAACCGGCCCTTGCAGGCTGGATGAAGGAGACGGAGCCACCCATTCAGAATGGCAAGCGCCGCCGCCCGGCTTCTGCGAAAATACGGCATGACTGACTTCTCTTCCCTGCCGCTGTCGCCGGCACTCGCTCCTGGCATCGACGCGCTGGGCTATACCTCGATGACGCCGGTACAGGCGCTGGCCCTGCCGCCGATCCTGGAAGGCCGTGACGTGATCGCGCAGGCCCCGACCGGCAGCGGCAAGACCGCCGCCTTCGGCCTGGGCCTGCTCAACCGGCTCGACCTGTCCGTCAGCCGCACCCAGGCCCTGGTGCTCTGCCCTACCCGCGAACTGGCCGACCAGGTCGGCAAGCAGCTGCGCAAGCTGGCCACCGGCATCCCCAACCTGAAGCTGCTGATCCTCACCGGCGGCATGCCGCTGGGCCCGCAGTTGGCCTCGCTGGAAGCGCATGATCCGCAGGTTGTGGTCGGCACCCCCGGCCGCGTGCAGGAACTGGCACGCAAGCGCGCCCTCAACCTGGGCCAGGTACGCACGTTCGTACTGGACGAAGCCGACCGCATGCTCGACATGGGCTTCGAGGAGCCGATCCGCGAGATCGCCGGCCGCACCCACAAGGACCGCCAGAGCCTGCTGTTCTCGGCCACCTTCCCGGAAGCGATCCGCGAACTGGCCCGCGCCCTGCTCAAGGAACCGGCCGAAGTCACTGTCGATGGCCAGGCCGAAGCCCCGGCCATCCAGCAGCTGTTCTTCGAAACCGAGCCGGCCCACCGCCAGAAGGCACTGGGCGGCTTGCTGCTGAAGTACACGCCGGAATCGGCGGTGGTGTTCTGCAACACCCGCAAGGACGTCGACGAAGTAGCCAACTCGCTGCGCCAGTTCGGCTTCTCGGCATTGGCGCTGCATGGCGACATGGAACAGCGCGACCGCGACGAAGTGCTGATGCAGTTCTCCAACCGCAGCTGCAACGTGCTGGTCGCCAGTGACGTGGCCGCACGCGGCCTGGACGTGGAAGACCTGGCTGCCGTGGTCAACTACGAGCTGCCGACCGACATCGACACCTACCAGCACCGCGTTGGCCGTACCGGTCGTGCCGGCCGCAATGGCCTGGCATTGAGCCTGGTTGCCGGCCGTGAACGCAGCCGCGCTGATGCGCTGGAAACACAGCAGGGCAAGCCGCTGAACTGGCAGAAGACTCCGCTGGCAACTGCGCGTCCGGCAGAGCTGCCGCAGGCGGCAATGACCACCCTGCGCATCGATGGCGGCAAAACCGACAAGCTGCGCGCAGGCGACATCCTCGGCGCACTGACCGGCGATGCCGGGCTGTCGGCCAAGGCGATTGGCAAGATCGATATCTTCCCCACCCGCTCCTACGTGGCCATTGCCCGTGAGCAGGTTGGCAAGGCTTTGGCACGATTGGAAGCCGGCAAGATCAAGGGCAAGCGTTTCCGCGTCCGCAAGATGTAAGCAGGCGCCGGCCCCGGCCGGCGCTTGAGCGCGCACATGATGTCCCAGCCGTACACCCGCTCTTCCAGCATTGCGGCGGATACGCACGCCACGGTCTTTCCGTGGCGTGCCGTGTGCGCGGGTTGGCTGCTGCTGATCCTGGTGACCCTGCCAGCAGTACAGCTCACCGGCCCCTCAGCCGGCAGCCTGGCTCCCATCGAACTGATGCGCTCTTTGCTGTTCCTGCTTGGCATCTACAGCCCCTGGCTGCTGGCGACACCTGGCCTTTGGCAACTGTGCAGGCGCTGGCCGCTGGGCATGGACAGCGACGCCAAGGCGGCGGCCAAGCTGTTGGGTGCCGGTCTATGCATCATTCCCGCGCTGTCGCTCTCCGGCTGGATGTTTGGCTACTACCTCTCGCAACTGGCGCTGCCCCGTGCGCTGCCCGACAGCTGGCTGCACGCAGTTGTCGCTACCAGCCTGTTCGCACTGCCGACCTATGTCGCTGTCATCGGCATCGGCCAGGCGCTGATCTATGTCCGTCGCTATCGCCGCCGTGGCGAGCTGCTGCTGCAGGCGCGCGAACAAGCATTGCGGGCACGCCTGAATCACCATTTCCTGTTCAACGCGCTCAATGCGATCGGCGCACTGGGTTACCGCGATGCCGAGCGCGCCGACGCTGCCTTGGCGCAGCTGGGTGAGTTGTTGCGCAACCTGCTTCAGAACGAACCCTTCGTCGCCCTGCGCGAGGAAGTGGCGCAGGCGATGACCTTCATCGAACTGCAGCGACTGTTGCAGCAACAGCCGGTGCAGGTGCAACTGCAGGCCAGCGCCGATGCATGGGATGCGCGCGTACCCAGCCTGCTGTTGCAGCCATTGATCGAGAACGCCGTGCGCTTCGCCAGCACCTCGGACACGGACGACGCCACGATCAGCCTGCAGTTCGAATCGCGCGATGATCTGCTTCACCTGCAGATCCGCAACCCGCTTGGCGACGCGGCCGCCGGCATGGGGATTGGCCTGCAAGCCAGCCGCGAACGCCTGCAGGCAATCTACGGCGAGCATGCCACGCTGCACGCGCAACGCGACGGTGCGCACTTCCAGGTCAGCATCCGGCTACCGCTTGCCAGCAGCGAGCCCACCGCATGATCCGCACCCTGCTGATCGACGACGTCGCACTGGCCCGCGAAAAGCTGCGCCACCTGCTGGGCGCGCATGCGGATATCCAGATAGTCGGCGAGGCGCCCAGCATCGCCCTGGCCCGTTCGCTGCTGGCTACCGAGCGGGTCGAGCTGTTGTTGCTGGATATCGAGCTTCCCGACGAAGATGGCCTGCAACTCGCGCGCAGCCTGCCCGCGCCTGCGCCGGCGATCATCTTCACCACGGCCCATGCGGAACATGCGCTGACCTCCTACGAACTGGGCGCGATCGACTACCTGCCCAAGCCACTGGATGCGAACCGGCTCGCCATCGCGCTGGATCGGCTGCGCAGGCATCTGGCACGCGAGACCAGCAACCCGCTGGCACCGCTATGCATCCGCAACGGCGGCCGCAGCGACTACGTGTACCCCACCGACATCGACTACATCGACAGCGCCGGCCATTACGCCTGCCTGCATGTCGGCAAGCAGGTGCACCTGCTGCGCGAGAGCATTGGCCGGCTCGCCGAGCAGTTGGCGCCGGCTGGCTTCGTGCAGGTGCAGCGCGCGGTCATCGTCAATTGCGCACGGGTGCGCTGTCTGCTGCCACGCCGCAATGGCGATGCGACGCTGGAACTGCTGGATGGCACCCAACTGCCGCTGAGCCGGCTGCACCGCGACGCGTTCGAAGCGAAGATGGGCAAGGCCGGCTGATACGCACGGCTCATGCCAAGCCCGGCACGGCCTGCGCCATTGCTGGCGTCCAGCTGTTCCGTTGCATTTCCAGCAGCGGCAACATCGCAGGCCGCTCCTCGCTCACCACACCCATGCTCAAGCATCTCCTGCTTCCGCTGCTGCTCGGCTGCAGCTCCCTGGCCCTTGCCGCTGAACTGCGCGTACTCCCCGCGGACGGTCCAGCCGATCAATCGGTGCAGATCAGCGTTGCCGGGCTGCTGCCAAGCCAGACCGTGAAACTGCAACTCTCCATGCAGGACAGCAGTGGCAACCGCTGGCTGGCGCACGCCAACTACCGTGCCGATCACAACGGCATCGCCGATACCGCCACGGCTGGCGCCGAGGCCGGCAGCTACGCAGGTGTCGATGCAATGGGGCTGTTCTGGTCGATGCGGCCTGAAGCCGGTAAAGGCAAACCCATGCCACTGCCGATGCACAGCGATGCCGATGGCCTGCGTTATGCACCCGCAACGATGCAGCTGGAGGCCTTCGTCGATGGCGAACCGATCGGACAACAGACCTTGCGGCGGCGGATCAATGCGGCCGACGTGGTTGCAACACCGTTGCAGCTGCATGGCGTGGTGGGAAATCTCCATCACCCTGCAGGCGCCTTGGACGATGGCCGTCGACATCCTGTCGTGATCACCCTGGGCGGCGCCGAAGGCGGCATCGATAGCGCGAATCTGTATGCCGCCTGGTTGGCGTCCAACGGTTTCGTCGCAGTGGCTGTTGCCTATTACCGGATGCCCGGACTGCCCAAGGATCTGATCCGCGTCCCCATCGACCCGGTCAGCAGCACGGTCGACTGGCTGCGCGCCCAGCCCTTTGCCGGCAAGGTCGGGGTGATGGGGGGCTCCTGGGGTGGCATCGTGGCGATGGCGGCCGCGGCGCATGATCCGCGTCTGCAGGCAGCGGTGTCGTGGGTAGGCAGCCCTGCGCCATTCCGCGGCATCCGCCGTGATGTGCCGCCGGCCGATTTCCGCGCCGTCGATGAGCCCGCATTGCGCGTTGGTGGCCGCGACCTGCCATTCCTGCCCTATGTGGAACAGCTCAACTGGAATCAGCCGGGCGCGCACGCGGCAGCATTGGAGCAGGCAATGCTGCCGATCGAACGCATCAACGGGCCGCTCTTGTTGGTCGCAGGCGGCGACGACCAGCTCGGCGCTTCCGGCGAGATGGCGGCATTGGCGATGCAACGCCTGAAACGCCGCAGCGCGCCGCAAGCGGACGCCCTGCTGTATTACTCCGACGCCGGCCATCTGATCACGCCCTTCCTGCAGCCCACCACCTTCCGCAGCGACACCGGCCCTTACATCCCGGTGGGCGGCACGGCCGAAGGCTATGCCCGCGCGGACCGCGAAAGCGGCCCTGCAGTGTTGGCATTCCTGCGGCAGGCGCTGGCCGAAGGAGACATACGGCTGACGCGCTGAGCCTTTATCAGGCAGCGCGAGCGTGCAGCGTCACCCGGTATGCCGCGGCAACAACCGCTACGCTGGCCGCGACAAACAGCGCCAGCGCAGTGCCCTCGCCCATCCCACGATGGATCAGCAACAGGTACACGCCGATGCAGCTTGCCTGTGCAAACAATGGCCAGGCAATACGGCGGAAACCGCCACGGAACACGCGCCAAGCCAACACCGCGCTCAGCAGCCAGCCGCAGGCGAACGCCAGCGGGTCCAGCGCCGGCGAGAATTCATACACATTGCAGATCACGAACCACGCGCTCCAGCCCAGCATCGCCAGCAGCAGCGCCAGTCCACCCAACACCCGCAAGGCGCGCATCAGGCAAACACCGCCACGCTCTGGCGGCCGCGCATCACCACCCGGCCCTGCTCATCCCAGGCCTGCATGTCCTGCGACGAATAGCCGTCACCCGCATGCTGGCTGAAGGAACGCAGCAGGAACCATTCGCCCTGCGGCGAAGGATCGAGCAGCTCAACGTTCCAGGTGATCGAGCTGATCGGCGCAGCAGCGCGGAAACTGGTGAATGCCGCCGGCGGCATCGCATCGCCCATCGCGATCAGAGCTACCGCGGGATCTACTCCACCGGCATCGCGATGGCGGATCCAGGTCAGCAGCTCGGGAATCTCCGAAGCTGACACCGGCATCGCACCACCGGCAGGGCGCATCTGGAAGTTGCGGGTAAAGGCCGGCGCGAACGGCATCGCCGCCATGTCGAAATCGCGGTATGCGGCAGGCCCCTGGGCCGGAAGCTCGCCACTGAAATCATGCGCGATCGCGCTTTCGCGGGCGCGGCCGAACACCAATGACAAGCGCGCCGCCAAAGCATCGTCGGAGAACACATCCACGCCGACATTCACCACCGACTTGCCCTCGCGCAGTACTGCCGGCACGAAACGCAGCAGGCCGGCTGCAGGCCCGATGAAGCTCACCTGCATCGCGCGCAACGGCGGCAACGCACCTGCGTGGCCTTGCATCGCCGCGGCCACCGCCAGCGCACTGAGCACGCCGCCATAGGCGGTGCGACCCTGGCGCCAACTGTCAGGGAGCAGCAGCCCTTGTGCACCATCGAAGGAAGACAGCAGCTCACTCAACGTCGGCATTCGGGACTCCGCGGATCGGGGTGGGATCAGGTATTCAGTAAACCAGGGTTGCGGCCAGCGGCAAACCATCAGGCCAGCGCTCACGGCCACCGAGGCCATCCAGCTCCACCAATACCGCGCCACCAACAACCTGCGCCTCAAGCTGCGCAGCCAACTGCAAGGCGGCAAGCAAGGTGCCGCCGGTGGCCAGCACGTCATCGACCAGCAGCACGCGCGCGCCCGGCGGGGTTGCGCCGACGCTGACTTCGATACGATCAGTGCCGTATTCCAGCGCGTATTCCTGCTTCAACGTTGCGCCCGGCAGCTTGCCCGGCTTGCGCACTGGCACGAAGCCCACGCCCAACTCCAGGGCCAACGCGGTGCCGAGAATGAAGCCGCGTGCCTCCACCCCGAGTACCGCATGCAAGCCGGCGTCACGCCACGGCTCGGCCATGGCCTGCACGGCGGCGCGGAAGCAGGCGCCGTCACCCAGTAGCGGGATGATGTCCTTGAACAGGATGCCGGGCTTGGGGAAGTCGGCAATGTCGCGGATTGGGCGCGACCATTCGGGGTAGGCAGGAGAAGTCATATCAGTCATTCGTGGAGAGGTGCTCAGGAGCTGCACGACAGCATCGAGCAGCCGGCGCGGTCACGCGCCCATTCCGGGCGCTTGCCGGCAAACGCCTCGCGCCCGGCTTGTTCGTCGTAAGGATGCCGCATCACGTCCAGCAAGTCCGTGATTCCGGCCAGATCGCCTTGTTCGGCACGGTCGATGGCCTGCTGTGCCAGCCAGTTGCGCAGCACATATTTGGGATTCGCCGCCTGCATGGCATCACGGCGCTGTTGCGGCGACTGCCCTGCGCCCTGGACCCGCGCGGCGTAGCGCTGCAGCCAGTCGGTCAGTGCCGGCAGCACCTGCTCGCGGGCAGCCGGCGAGTAGAAGGCCTGCTCCAGCGGGTCAATCTCCGGCGCGTCGATATCAATGGACGCCAAGGCGCGGAACGCCAGCGTCATGTCCATCTCGCCTTCCTGCAGCAGCCGCTGGAACTGCGCCATCAGCTCGGCGTCGCCGTCGCGAAATTCGCCCAGGCCAAGCTTGGCGACCAGATGCGCACGCTCTTCGGCTTCATAGCGCTGACGGAAGCCATCCAATCCGGTCTGCAGCGGTGCCACCTCCGCAAACAGTGGCGACAGCGCCTGCGCCAATCGCACCAGATTCCAGTACGCCACCTGCATCTGCGTGCCAAAGCGATAGCGGCGGCCCTGCGCATCGGTGGTATTCGGTGTCCAGTCCGGATCGTAGTCCTCGACCCAGCCGTAAGGGCCGTAATCCAAGGTCAAACCCAGAACGGACATATTGTCGGTATTCATCACGCCGTGCACGAAGCCGACCCGCATCCACTGCGCCACCATCACCGCGGTGCGCGTGCAGACCTGTGCAAACCAGTCGGCGTACAGCGCCTCGCCACTGCCCTGCAGTTCAGGGAAATCACGGGCGATGCAGAACTCGACCAGTTGTCGCAGCAGCGTGACATCGCCACGCGCCGACGGCAGCTCGAATGTGCCGAAGCGGATGAACGACGGCGCGACCCGGCACACCACGGCGCCGGGCTCGGCCTGCGGATGGCCGTCGTAGAACATGTCACGTACCACCGTATCGCCGGTAGCAACCAGGCTCAGCGCACGGGTAGTGGGCACACCGAGATGATGCATGGCTTCGGAGCACAGGAACTCGCGCAGTGACGAACGCAGCACCGCTCGGCCATCGGCGCCGCGCGAATACGGAGTCGGGCCAGCACCTTTGAGCTGCAGTTCCCAGCGTTTTCCGCCGGCCAGCAATTCGCCCAAGGAGATGGCTCGGCCATCGCCGAGCTGCCCAGCCCAATGGCCGAACTGATGGCCGCCGTAATTGGCCGCCCACGGCTGCATGCCGGTGAACAAGGCATTGCCGCCGAAGACCTCGGCAAATTCAGGGCTGGC
This sequence comes from Stenotrophomonas sp. STEN033, assembly GCF_056856655.1. Classification (NCBI taxonomy): domain Bacteria; kingdom Pseudomonadati; phylum Pseudomonadota; class Gammaproteobacteria; order Lysobacterales; family Lysobacteraceae; genus Stenotrophomonas; species Stenotrophomonas sp. STEN033. Next base: position 233,643 of record NZ_JBXFWM010000001.1, on the reverse strand, counting down.
AACGACGGTTGTGTCAAAGCCAAGCAGCTCTGCGACTTCGGCCGAGTACGCCAGCAGGTGTGGCGCAGCCACCGGCGTCGGCATCACCGCCGACCAAGCGGCACCCAGCACCTCGCGACGCCGTGCGCCGGTTTCGGGGTCGCCGGGCAGCTCACGCTGGAAGCGGTTGTCAAACTGTGGGTGCGTGTCGTTCATCATCTGAAAGTGGGGGCTGGCAGGCCCTGCCGCAAGCTCGGACCGCCTTGCTCAGCGAGTGCCGCCAATAAGATCCAGCGCCCCGCCGCGCTGCTCGGCGCGCCGATAGGCAGGCCGTTCTTTGATGCGCGCGAGGAAAGCCTGCAGTTTCGGGTAGTCGCTCATGGGTCCGGCGCGGACTGCCGCCGCCTGGACCGGAAAACTCATCTGGATATCCGCCGCACTGAAGCGTTCGCCGGCAAACCAGGTGGACTGTGCCAGGGCCCGCTCCATCCAGTCCAGGTGCAGACGCAGCTGCGGGCTGATGAAGCTCTTCATCACCTTGTCGACGATGCCGTGGGCGATTGGCTTGGCGAAAAAAGGCATCGGTGCCTTGCGGACTTTCGCAAATACCAGGCTCATCACCAGCGGTGGCATCGCAGAGCCTTCGGCGTAGTGCATCCAGTAGTGGTATTGCAGACGCTCTGGCGCCTCCACTGGCAGGGGCTGCGGCGACAGGCTGCGCTGCAGGTCATAACGGTCGGCCAGGTACTCGAGAATGGCCCCGGATTCGGCCAGGATCAGCGTCCCGTCCTGCAGTACCGGCGACTTGCCGAGCGGATGCACCTTGCGCAGCTCCGGCGGTGCCAGCCAGGTCTTGGGGTCACGCTTGTAACTGACCACGTCGTAGGCCAGGCCCAGCTCTTCCAGCATCCACAGCACGCGTTGCGAACGTGATTGTTCCAGATGGTGCACGGTGATCATCGCTGGCTCCAGCGTCATTCAATCGGTATCAAGATCTGATCCTAGCCAACACTCGCGCAACGCAGCGTCAGTGCGAGGCGATGCCCGACGCGAAAACACAAACAAAAACGCCGGAAGCTTTCGCTTCCGGCGTTCCAAGCAACCTTACGGTAGCAAGGGGGTCGATTAGACCGCCTGCACCTGGTCAGCCTGCATACCCTTCTGGCCCTGCACGGCGACGAAAGTCACCTTCTGGCCTTCCTGCAGCGACTTGAAGCCGTTGCCCTGGATGGCGCGGAAATGCACGAACAGGTCCGGGCCGCTTTCCGGGGTGATGAAGCCGAAGCCCTTGGCGTCGTTGAACCACTTGACAGTGCCGGTCTGACGATCAGACATGTACTAACTCCTGAAACATAAGTTGAAATAATCGCAGCCACCGGAGATCGGGGCCGAGACTGAGTTGCAGGCGTTGGTAAAGCGGATCGATGAGCCGATCAAGAAGATCAACTGCATCAGGCCACGATTCACGGTGACCCTTGCAAGCACAGTGGGATGGACAATACGCCGCTTTGTTCCAAAAAGCGATATTTGCCGTATTCAGAAACCCAATTTGATTCAGTTCGTCGATTAAGTGGCTGAAATTAGTCAATTTTCTGACGATAGCCAACCAACAGCAAAGTCGGCAAATCCAATAGACTGCGCGGCATGAGCCATGAAGACGCCGTTTCCGCCACCCGAATCTGGGTGGACGCCGATGCCTGCCCCGTAGTGATCAAGGAAATCCTGTTCCGGGCCGCCGAACGGGCCAGGATCGAAACCATCCTGGTTGCCAATCAATGGCTGCGCACCCCGCCTTCGCGCTTCATCCGCGCCATGCAGGTGGCGGGCGGGCCAGATGTCGCCGACGATGCCATCGCCGAACGGGTCAACGCCGGTGATCTGGTCGTCACCCAGGACATCCCGCTGGCCGCACGCATCCTGGAGAAGCGTGCCGTCGCCCTGAATCCACGCGGCGAACTTTACACCACCAACACCATTGCCGAGCGCCTATCGGTCCGCAACTTCATGGAAGAACTGCGCGCTGCCGGCGTACAGACCAGCGGTCCGGCAACCCTGCATGCACGTGATCGCCAGGCCTTTGCCGCGCAACTGGATCGCTGGCTGGCACAGCGCGGTTGAAACTCACCCCAACTCACGCGCACTGCGGAACTCCCGCCGCTGGCCGCTGAGGGGGTCGATGAAGGCCAGGCGGCGTGCCAACAGTTGCAGCGGATGGCGATAGTCGTCCGCGGCGCGCTCCAGCACCTGCGGGTAATACTCGTCGCCGATGATCGGCGCGCCCAGTGCAGCCATATGCACGCGCAACTGATGCTTGCGCCCACTGACCGGTTCCAGCCCATAGCGCCACACCTCGCCGCGCCGCGCGATGACATCGATCCGGCTCAGCGCATTGGCCTGGCCTGGCTGCTCAGCCATGCGGAAGAACGGCTCGCCACGGGCGATACGGCTGCTCCGCTGCAACGGGAACACGTGCCCGTGCAGCGCCGGCGCCAAGGCCTCGTAGCCCTTGTCGATGCGACGTTGGGCAAACAAGCGCTGATAGCTGCCGCGTGTCCCGGGATTGCAGGAGAACAACACCAGACCCGCGGTGCCGCGGTCAATCCGGTGCAGCGGCACCAGATCGCGATTGCCGGTACGTGCAACCAGCCGCGCCAGCAGCGTCTGGCGTACAAACCGGCCGGCCGGGGTGACCGCCAGGAAATGCGGTTTGTCGGCCACCAGCAGATCATCATCCTGATGGAGGATCTGCTCGGCGAACGGCACTTCGGGTTCGTCGACGACCTCACGGAAGTACTGGATCTCCTGCCCTGCCCGCCACGGCTGGGTCGGCAGCAGCGGCTGGCCGTCGCTGCCCAGCACCCTTCCCCGCGCGAACCGGTCCAGCCAAAGTGCTGGTGGTATCGCCGGAAACCGCGCGCACAGCCCGTCCAACAGGCTGGTCCATGGGCCTGGCGCGAGTTGCAGACGGCTGGGCAGTTCAGGCTCGAACACGTTGGGGCGGGTCGGTTGCGGGGACAGGCATTATGATGGGCGGTCTTTGTACCCGGTATTCCCATGGCCCTCACCGCCACCATCCGCAAGGCCGAGCTGCAGATCAGCGACATGGACCGCGGCTACTACGCGACCCATAACCTGACCCTGGCCCAACATCCCTCTGAAACCGACGAGCGCCTGATGGTGCGCCTGCTCGCTTTCGCCCTCAATGCAGAGGATAGGCTGGAGTTCGGCAAGGGCCTGAGCAGCGAGGACGAGCCGGACCTGTGGCAGCTGGACTACACCGGCGACATCGAGCAGTGGATCGACCTCGGCCACCCGGACGAATCGCGCGTGCGCAAGGCCTGCAACCGCAGCCGCCGTGTACAGGTCGTCAACTACGGCGGCAATGCCTCCGATATCTGGTGGCAGAAACAGGGCAAGCACCTGGCCCGCTTCAACAACCTGTCGGTCGTCGACCTGCCCGCCGCGTTCGTCGAACGTTGGGGCGAGCAGGTGCAGCGGGCGATGCGCTGGAGCGTATTGATCCAGGATGGCGAAGTGCAGCTGCTCAATGATCACACCCAGCTGGATGTGATCCCGGTCTGGCGCAAGCGCCCGGCGGAGTAAGCAGTAGTGGCTGACAAGGTAATCCGCTGCGACGTACTGGTGATCGGCGCTGGCGCCGCGGGGCTGATGTGCGCGCTCACCGCCGGCCAGCGCGGCCGCATCGTGCAGGTGATCGATCATGCCAACAAGGTTGGCAAGAAGATCCTGATGTCCGGCGGCGGCCGCTGCAATTTCACCAATACCGGCACCACCGCCGCCAACTTCATTTCCACCAACCCGCATTTCTGCAAATCGGCTTTGGCGCGTTATACGCCAGGCGATTTCATCGAGATGGTCGAACGCCACGGCATCGCCTATCACGAGAAGGAGCTGGGTCAGTTGTTCTGCGACATCTCCTCCAAGGAGATCGTGAAGATGCTGCTGGACGAATGTTCCGATGCCGGTGTGCAGATCCGCACCGACTGCGGTGTGCAGCAGATCGAGCGTGGCGCCGACGGCTTCCACGTGCGCACCGCCCAGGGGCAATTCCACAGTGCCTCGGTGGTGATCGCCACCGGCGGGCTGTCGATCCCGAGCATGGGTGCCAGCGGCTTCGGCTACGAGGTGGCACGCAATTTCGGCCATGAACTGCTGCCAACGCGTGCCGGGCTGGTGCCGCTGACCCTGAGCGGCACCCACCAGGAGCGCTTCGCCGAGCTCAGTGGCGTTGCGCTGCCGGTGGAGGCGCGCTGCAACGGCAAGAGCTTCCGTAACTCCATGCTGATCACCCATCGCGGCGTCAGCGGCCCGGCGATCCTGCAGATCTCCTCGTACTGGCAGCCGGGCAATGACCTGCGGCTCGACCTGCTGCCCGATCACGATGCCGCTGAATGGCTGCGGCAGATGAAACGCGAGCGCGGCGCCTCCGAGCTGCGCACCGTGCTGTCCGAGGTGATGCCGCGCCGACTGGCATTGCGCCTGTGCGAGCAATGGCTGAAGGACAAGCCCATGCGCCAGTTCGACGAACCGGAACTCAAGGCCGCCGCCAGCCTGTTGTCGGACTTCCCGTTGGTCGCCAGCGGCACCGAAGGCTATCGCACCGCCGAAGTCACCCTGGGCGGGGTGGATACCCGCAAGGTGTCTTCAGCGACGATGGAATCGCAGCTGGTGCCGGGCCTGCACTTCGTCGGCGAGGTTCTGGACGTGACCGGCTGGCTGGGCGGCTACAACTTCCAATGGGCGTGGGCGTCGGGACGCGCAGCGGGGATGGCGGCGTAGGCGGCCGCAGTGCGGCAGGGCATCCGCCTGGCCACACCTTGCGCCCTGCGGATGTACATCCGGGCCCGCACCGATAACGTCCTGACGCCCGCGTTGCGACTACACTCATGGAGTACGTCACAGGCAAACGACCTGCGCATAGACGCCACTGCCGTGCATCGTGTATTAAACCCCGTCCCCCGGGAGTCCTGAATGCAGAACGCCAAAGACATCACCTTGCGCTTGCTGATCGTTGACGACAGCGCGGAAAGCGCCGAGGCCATCGTCAGCACCTTGCGCAACAGCGGCATTGCCGTGCGTCCGTCGCGGCCGCAAAGCCCCGACGAACTGGGCCAGGCACTGAGCCAGCCCATCGATCTGGTGCTGGCGGCCAACTCTTACGCTATCCCGCAGTTGCTGCTGACCCAGCAGGTCGCGGCCAGTGGCAAGGACATTCCGATGATCCTGCTGACCGACAGCATCGATGCACAGATGCTGCTGGATTCGGCCGCCAACGGCATCCGCGCCATCGCGCTTCGGCAGCAGCCGGACCACCTGTTGTCGGTGGTGCAGACCGAATGGACCGATCTGCAGGCGCGTCGCGGGCTGCGCCGGATCGAGGCGCAGATGCGCGAGACCGAGCGCCGCTGCGATGCGCTGATCTCGTCCTCGCGCGACCCCATCGCCTACATCCACGAAGGCATGCACATCCGCGCCAACGAAGCCTATCTGGACATGTTCGGATTTGAATCCTTCGAGGACGTGGAAGGCATCTCGCTGCTGGACATGGTTGCACCGCAGCATGTGGAGAACTTCAAGCAGCTGCTGAAGTCACTGAGCAAGGGCGAAGCGCCGCCGCCGCAGTACGAAGTGGACGCGCGCAACCAGGACGGCGACACCTTCCCGGCGACGATGGAGTTCACCGCCGCCACCTATGAAGGCGAGAGCTGCTTCCAGATCGTGTTCCGCCGCCGCGAGGAGTTCGACCCGGAGCTGGCCCGCGAAGTGGAAGCCCTGCGCCAGCGCGACCAGGTCACCGGCCTGCTCAACCGTCCCACCTTCATGGTGCAGCTGGAGAACGCCGTCGCCCAGGTCGGCCGCAGCGATGGCCAGTATGGCTTCCTGCTGGTCGAACCGGATCACTATGCGCGCCTGCTACCGGATATCGGCCTGGATTCGGCCGATGCGCTGATTGCCGCACTCGGCCAGAAGCTGGCCCAGGCCATTGGCGAGGACGCGCAGCTGGCGCGCTTCGGCGAGCACAACTTCGCCCTGCTCACGGAGGGTGACTACGCACACACAGCGCAGATGGCAGAACGGGTCCGCAGCGCATTTGCCTCCTCGGTTTTCAGCATTGGCGAGCGCTCGGCCACCGTTACGGTCAGCATCGGCGGTGTACAGGTAGGCGAGAAGATCGCCAGCGTTGGCCAGGTGTTGAACCGCGCCAACGACTGCGCGCGCGCTGCCATCGAGCTGGGCGGCAATACCTTCAAGGTATTCGACCCGGGCGCGGCCGACCGCGTCGAGGAAGAGCGCATCCAGAGCTGGGTGCAGCGCATCCGCCAGGCGGTGGCCGGCGATGGCTTCCATCTGCGTTTCCGCCCGGTGTTGAACCTGATGGGCGAGCCGATCCAGCTGTACGACACCTCGCTGCAGATGGAGAACAACGGCGAAATGGTCGGCCCAGCGACCTTCCTGCCGATCGCGCAGGAACACGAACTGCTGGCCCCCATCAACCGCTGGGTGGTGGCCAATGCCATCCGCGCGTTGGGCGAGCGCCGTCGCGCCGGCCACCGAACCCACCTGATGGTGCGCATCACACCGGAGTCATTCTCCGATCCGGAGTTGCTGTCGGTGATCCGGACCGGTCTGCTGGCCGAAGGCGTGGAAGGCGCGCAGCTATGGCTGCAGATACCCGAGGCCAAGGTCTTCACGCACCTGCGCAATGCGCAGCAATTCCTCAGCGATGTCACGGTACTGGGCTGCAAGGTAGGCCTGGAACAGTTTGGCTCCGGACTGGATTCGTTCCAGTTGCTTGCCCATTTCCAGCCCGGCTTCCTCAAGCTGGACAGCGCGTTCACCGCTGATCCGGCGCAGGCCAAGGAGCAGCTGGAGAAGACCCAGGAAATCACCACCAAGGCACAGTCTGCGGGCATTTTGACCATTGCCGAGTTCGTCGCCGATGCCTCGACGATGAGCTTGTTGTTCAGTGCCGGCGTGGATTACGTGGAAGGGGATTTTGTCGGCCCGCCGACGGCTGAAATGGATTTTGAGTTTGGTTGATGGCTTGCTGTGGGCCGCTTGTTTGCGCCAAGAGCTGCCCTCACCCCAACCCCTCTCCCGCCTGCGGGAGAGGGGCTAGCAATGCTCGCGCTCGCAGTGCACTGAGCCCCTCTCCCGCAAGCGGGAGAGGGGTTGGGGTGAGGGGAAGCTTCTGGCTAGAAATGCAAAAAAATGCAAAAAAAGAAGGCCGCGCAACGCGCGGCCTTCTCACAACTACGAAACCAGCAAACTCAGACCTCGACAATCCCCGGAATGGCCACATCCGGATTCACATCAGCTTCGTAATCCACGCCGTCGATGCCAAACCCGAACAGGCGCAGGAAGTCCGCCTTGTAGCCGGCCAGATCGCTGATCTCGTACAGGTTCTCATTGGTCACCTGCGGCCACAGCTCCAACACCTTGCCCTGCACTTCCGGTGCCATTTCCTTGTAGTCCGCGCGCAGACGACCTTCGCCGTCCACCAGCGCGATTTCACGGCCCTGCGCGTCCTGCAACTGCTGGCGAATGTGGTCAGCTGCGTTGGCGCCGCCCTGCGGGCCGTTGTACAGAATGTCGTACAGGGTATCGAGCTGCTCGATGCAGCCTTCGTGCGTACCCTGTTCCTTCATCACCTTGAACAACAGCGACAGGTACAACGGCATCGTCGGGATCGCCGAGCTGGCCTGGGTCACCACGGCTTTCAACACCGAGACGCGTGCATCACCGCCAAGGCCCTGCAACTTGTCACGGATCGCCAGCACCTTGGCATCCAGGTCCTTCTTGGCAGCACCGATCGAACCATTCCAGTAAATGGCCTGGGTGATCTCTTCGCCGACATAGGTGAACGCGGTGGTGGTGGCACCCGGCGCCAGCACGCCAGCCTCAAGCAGCGCGTCGATCCACATCTGCCAGTCTTCGCCCCCCATGACCTGCACGGTACCGGCGATCTCCTCGGCCGTTGCCGGCTGCAGCGTGGTTTCGGTCAGCACTTCCTTGTCGGTGTCCAGGCCACGCAAGGTGATCGGCGCGCCGATCGGCTTCAGCGTGGAACTGATGATCTCGCCGGTCTTGGGGTGCTTGCGACGCGGCGCGGCGAGGCTGTAAACCACCTGATCGACCTGGCCAAGGTCAGCCTTGATGATCTCGATGACTTTCTGCTTCACCTCGTCGGAGAACGCATCGCCATTGACGCTGCGCGCGTACAGGCCGGCCTGGTGTGCGTACTTCTCGAACGCGGCGGTGTTGTACCAACCCGCGGTGCCCGGCTTGGTCTCGCTGCCCGGACGCTCGAAGAACACGCCCAGGGTAGCGGCATCGCTGCCGAACGCCGCCTTGATGCGCGCGGCCAAGCCGTAGCCAGTGGACGCACCGAGCACCAGCACCTTCTTCGGGCCGTTCGCCAGCTTGGGCTGGGCCTTGATGTAATCGATCTGTTCCTTGACCGCCGCATCGCAACCAGTCGGATGGGTGGTGACGCAGATGAAGCCGCGCACACGCGGTTTGATGACCATGAAAACCTCGGTTGGCTAAACAGAAGACAGCAGCACAAGCAGTTTGCGCGCTGAACCGGGAGGATCGTAGTGCGCTGCCGCATCGAAAACAACCGACGCCACCGCATGGACCGCCCTGCCCCCGCGCGGATTGCGGGCAAAAGAAAAGCCGCGCAGGGCGCGGCTTTTCAGCAAGGCAGTGCGGGTCCGTCAGGGACGACGGGCCAGCTCTTCCTCGTCCTTGGCCTTGGGCAGCAGATCCTGCTTGCTGACCTTGAACGGACCGATGCTCAGCAGCGGCACGGCCACGATGATCGAGGAGATGACCACGATCACGGCACCCACCATGTGGGTTTCGGCCAGGCCTTCCATCGACTCGCCACCGAACATGTACAGCGCCAGTGCGGACAGGAAGAACAGCACCGCGGTGATCACCGTACGCGACAGCGTCTGGTTGATCGAACGGTTCAGCACTTCCAGCGGCTCCACGCGCAGGCTGCGGAAGTTTTCGCGCACACGGTCGAACACCACGATGATGTCGTTGATGGCAAAACCCATCACCGACAACATACCGGCCAACACGGTCAGGTCGAACTCGCGACCAAGCAGCGACATGTAGGCAACCGTCAGGATCAGGTCGAAGAACGCGGTGATGCTGGCGACGATGGCGAACTTCCATTCGAAGCGGGCCGCGATGTAGATCAGGAAGCCGATGACCATGAACAGCGTGGCGTAGATGCCATTCATCGCCAGGTCCTTGCCGACCTGCGGGCCGACGAACTCGCCCGGCTGCACTGTGGCGACGTTGTCAGCCGCGGTCACCGCAGTACGGACCTTTTCGGCAACCTGCTGCGCGGCATCGGCAGCATTGTTGTGCTCGCCATCCGGCGGCAGGCGGATCATCAGGTCATTGCCGCCGCCGACGCTCTGCACCTGGGCATTGTCGAAGCCAGCCTTTTCCAGACGCTCACGCACCGTGTCGGCGTCGATGCTCTTTTCAAAGTGGGTACGCACCACCGTGCCACCGGTGAACTCCAGGGCATAGTTGAAGCCCTTGAAGCCGATGATGGCGAACGAGGCCAGCAGCAACACCACCATGATCGCGAGCACCGGCTTGCGGTGACTCATGAAGTCGATGTTGGTGTCGTTCGGAACGATGTGAAGTGGAAACAGTTTCATGCAAGGAGTTCCTTGGAAAACCCGCACCGGTCAGGTGCGGGCTTCTGCGAAGAGATTCGCGTCAGATGGCCACGGAGGTCAGCTTCTTGCGCTTGGCATAGATCAGCGTCGCCAGCGCACGCGATACGGTGATCGCAGTGAACATGGAGGCGAAAATACCGATGATCATGGTCAGCGCGAAACCCTTCAGCGGGCCGGTACCGAACGCGTACAGCGCCACACCGACGATCAAGCCAGTGAGGTTGGCGTCGAGGATGGTGCCCGAGGCGCGCTCGTAACCCTCCGCGATCGCCTTCTTCGCAGGCATGCCCAGTCGCAACTCTTCACGGATACGTTCGTTGATCAGCACGTTGGCGTCGACCGACAAGCCGACCGACAAGGCCAGACCCGCGAAGCCCGGCAAGGTCATGGTCGCGCCGAACATCGACATCACCGCCACCACGATCAGCAGGTTGAACAGCAGTGCCACCGAGGTGATCACGCCGAACATGCGGTAGTAGATGGCGAAGAACACCAGGGTGAAGATGAACGAGAACACCACTGCCTTGACGCCGCGATCCACGTTCTCCTTACCCAGGCTCGGGCCGATCACGTATTCCTCGACGAAGTCCATCGGCGCAGCCAGCGAGCCGGCACGCAGCAGCTTGGCCAGACCGTCGGCCTCGGTCTTCTCCAGGCCGGTGGTCTGGAATTCCTTGCCGAACACGCCATTGATGTTGGCGATGGAGATCACTTCTTCCTTGACCCGGAAGCTGCGCTGCTCCACACCGTTGACCATCGTCACCTGCGGAATCCGCTCGGTGTAGACCACGGCCATCGGCTTGCCGACATTGGCGCTGGTGAAATCAAACATGCGCTGGCCGCCGACGCTGTTCAGCGTCACGCTGACCGACGGCAGACCGTTCTGGTCAGTGGAGGTCGCCGCCTTGACCATCTGGTCACCGGTGACGATGGTACGCTTGTTCAACAGCACCGGCATGCCGCGGCGGTCGCGGTAGAGCTTGGCTTCCGGCGGAATGCGGCCGGTGTCCATGGCATCCTGCGCATTGCCATCGACCACCGCGCGGTACTCCAGGGTCGCGGTGGCGCCGATCATGCGCTTGGCTTCGGCCGTGTCCTGCACGCCCGGCAGCTCGACCACGATGCGGTCTTCGCCCTGACGCTGGATGATCGGCTCGGCCACGCCCAGTTCGTTGACGCGGTTACGCAGGGTGGTCAGGTTCTGCTCGATGGCGCCGGAGGCGATCTGCAGCATTTCCGCCTGTGGCACGGTGGCGGTGATGCGCTCACCGCTCACCGAGTAACCGAAGGTCGGCTGCGCCTTGGCCAGTGCCGCACGCGCCTTGTCGGCATCGGCAGCATTGGCCAGGACGATGGCGATATCACTTCCGCCGCGACGCTCGACCGAACGGTAGGACACGCGGTTGTCACGCAGGGTGGTACGCACGTCTTCGGTAAAGGCTTCGAAGCGCTTGTCCACTGCGGCCTTCTGGTCCACCTGCAAGGCGAAGTGCACGCCACCGACCAGATCCAGACCCAGCACCATTGGCTTGCCGCCGAGATTGGCCAGCCAGTCCGGCACGGTCGAGGCCAGGTTCAGGGCGACGGTGTAGTTTTCGCCGGCCGTTTCACGCAGCACCTCATTGGCGCGCGACTGGGCGTCCAGCGAAGTCAGGCGGACGATCAGATTGTTCTCGCCCTCTTTCTCCACCGACTTGGCGGTGACACCGGCCTCGTCCAGCGCCTTGTTGACGCGCTCTTTCAGCGCATCATCAATCTGCCCACCCCGGTTTGCGGTGATCTGAACGGACGGATCCTTCTGGTAGATGTTGGGCAGCGCGTACAGCGCGCTGACCGCCAGAACGATCAGAATCAGGAAGTACTTCCAGCGCGGAAATTCAAGCATTGCAGGATCCTGCGCGACGCCGGTGCGGCGTCACGACGTGACGGAAAGGGATCAGTCTCAGGCGGCGTTCTTCAGCGTGCCCTTGGGCAGGACGTTGCCGACCGAGCCCTTCTGCACGCGGATGCGGACGTTGTCGGCCACTTCCACGGTGATGAAGTTGTCGCCGATGTCGGTGACCACGCCGGCGATGCCGCCAGAGGTCAGCACTTCGTCACCCTTGGCGATCTTCTCCAGCATTGCCTTGTGTTCCTTCTGGCGCTTCATCTGCGGGCGGATCATCAGGAAGTACATCACTGCGATCAGCGCGATGGGCAGCAGGAAGGTGCCCATGCCCGGTGCGGCCGGAGCGGCCTGGGCGACGGGGAGCAGGATAGCCATCAGAGTCATTTTGTAATCCTTGATGTTGGGCGGCACCCACCCGGGCCGGATGGCCTGCAGCAGTTACCGCGAAACGGGGTCAGCCGTGAAGTATGCCACGCGTCCGGGAGCGCGTCCCGGACCGTGTGAAGACCGCTACTCCCCCGACAACGCCGGGACACTCAGGCCCCGGGCTGCATAGAAGGACTCGCGGAAGGCCAGGAAGGTTCCCGCCTCGATGGCCGCACGCATGTCGGCCATCAGTTTTTCGTAATAGAACAGGTTGTGCAGGGTGCCCAGCATCGGCGCCAGCATCTCGTTGCAGCGGTCCAGATGGCGCAGGTAGGAGCGGGTGTAGCCACCGGTGCAGGCATGGCAGCCGCAGCCCGGCTCGATCGGGTTCATGTCCCGCTCGTACTTGGCATTACGGATGCGAACGGTGCCGAACGAGGTGAAATAATGGCCGTTGCGGGCATTTCGGGTAGGCATGACGCAGTCGAACATGTCCACGCCGCGGGCCACGCCTTCCACCAGGTCCTCCGGCCGGCCAACGCCCATCAGGTAGCGCGGGCGGTCGGCAGGCAGGATCGGATGCATGTGGTCGAGCATGGCATTGCGCTCGTGCTCGGGCTCGCCCACCGCCAGACCGCCGATCGCATAGCCATCGAAGCCGATCTGCTGCAGGCCTTCGGCCGAGCGGCTGCGCAGCTCGGTGTGCACCCCGCCCTGGACGATGCCGAACAGCGCCGCGTCGTTGCCCATGGCGTCATGCGCGTTACGGCTGCGCTGGGCCCAGCGCAGGCTGAGCTCCATCGACTTGCGCGCCACCGGCTCGGTGGCCGGATACGGCGTGCATTCGTCGAAGATCATGACGATGTCCGAATCCAGCACCTTCTGGATCTTCATGCTCTCTTCCGGCCCCAGGAAGACCCGGGCGCCGTCGGTCGGCGAGGCGAAGGTGACGCCTTCTTCGGTGATCTTGCGGCGATGCGCCAGCGAAAACACCTGAAAACCACCCGAATCGGTCAGGATCGGGCCATTCCACTGGCAGAAGCCATGCAGGCCGCCATGGTCGGCGATCACGTCCAGACCCGGGCGCAGGTACAGATGGAAGGTGTTGCCGAGGATGATCTCGGCCCCGAGCGCGCGCACCTGTTCTGGCAGCACGCCCTTGACCGAGCCATAGGTGCCGACCGGCATGAAGGCCGGGGTCTGCACGGTGCCGCGCGGGAAGGACAGCTGGCCGCGGCGGGCGCGGCCATCGGTGTTCTGGAGCTTGAACTGCAATCTGGACATGGAAGCATTGAGGCGTCAGTTGCGCCAATTGTCGCGGATATGGGCCAGCAGGGCGAATTTCAGCCGCACACGCTCAGTCGCCGAAGCGCAGCGGAACCGGATCGTGCCAGGCCAGGCCTACCTCGGCACCAATCTCTGGCAGCGCACCAGGGCCGAAATCCAGTTCCAGCCGCGCTCCATCGATCAAGCGCACCCAGACGCTGCTGCCCGGTCCGCGGAACACCACGGTCTCGACCTTCGCGCGCAAGGCGGCAGCGGGGTCCAGCTGCAGGCTTTGCGGGCGCACCAGCACCCGCCCGCCCCCAACCAGACCCAGTTGCGCCGCCTCGACGACCGTGCCGCGGCCGATGAAGCCGGCCACGAACGCATCCAGCGGCGCCTGGTACAGGGCCTGCGCCGTATCCCATTGCCGCAGGCGACCGCCGTGCATCACACCGATGCGGTCGGCCATGGCAAACGCCTCGCCCTGGTCATGGGTCACCATCAACACCGTGGTGCCGGCCGCCTTGAGCAGGTCGCGCAGCTCGCCAGCGAGCCGCTGGCGGGTATCGACATCCAGGTTCGAGAAGGGCTCGTCCAGCAGCAGCAGATCCGGCGCCGGCGCCAAGGCCCGAGCCAGCGCCACGCGCTGTTGCTGGCCACCGGACAACTCATGCGGATAGCGCCGCTTCAGGCCAGGCAAGGCCACATACTGCAACAACGCCTGCACCCGCGCCTGGCGCTGCACACGTGGCAGGCCGCGCAGGCCAAAAGCAATGTTCGCCGCCACATCCAGATGCGGAAACAGCGCGTAATCCTGGAACATCATCCCCACCCGGCGCTGCTCTGCCGGCAGCGCCTGGTGCGCCTTGGCCAACTGCCGCCCGGCAAGCACGATGCTGCCCTGCTGCAGGGGTTCGAATCCAGCGATGCTACGCAATACCGTGGTCTTGCCGCAGCCCGATGCTCCCAGCAGACAGCCGATCTCGCCGCGCCCAAGCTGCAGCGACAAGCCCTCCACCACTGGCTTGAAACCACCCGCGACGGGATAGCCGATATGCAGGTCTTCCAGTACCAGCTGTGCGTCAACGTGCATCTTCCACTCCATAAGCCGCACCGGCGCGGGCCAGCAGGATCACTGGCAGCAAGCCGCTGACAACAATCAACAGGGCCGCTACCGCGCCTTCTTCATAGGTCCCGCGTGCCGCCTCGGCATACAGCCAGGTGGCAAGCGTTTCGAAATTCATCGGTCGCAGCACCAGGGTGGCCGACAACTCCTTCATCGTATCGACGAACACCAACAGCGCAGCCGCGGCCAAGGCCGGGCGCAACAATGGCAGGTGTACGCGCCGCAGCATGCCGGTCGCACCCTCGCCCAGATTCGCAGCGGCCTGATCCAGCGACAAGGGAATGCGCGCCAACCCCGATTCGATCCCACCGACCGACACCGCGAGAAAGCGCAACGTGTAAGCCAGTACCAGCACGCTCACCGACCCCATCAACAACAGCCGTGGCTGACTTCCAGCCAGTTCCAGCAAACTGCCCGCCATTGCATCCAATGCGCCAAGCGGCAACAACAAACCGATGGCAAGCACCGTGCCGGGAATCGCATAGCCCAGCACGGCGATGCGGCTGCTGGTGACTGCCAGCGCCCTACGCCGCCGCGACTGCGCCAGACGCAGCGCCCACGCCACCAGCAGACCAAGCACCATCGCCACCACTGTCGCCAGCAACGCAACGCGTAGCGTATTCCACAGCGCGACCAGCAGCTGCGGCGAGATGCCGGCAACCTGCAGCCGTTCCGCCGCCTCCCAAAGCAGATAGGCCGCCGGCACCGCAAAGCCCAGCAACACCGGCAGCAGCCCCAGCAGCAATGCGAGCAAGGCGGGCGCGCCACGCAGTTGCTGCGGCTGCAACGGACGCGGCCGCAGTACGCTGGCATAGCGTTGCCTGCGCCGGCCATAGCGTTCCAGCGTCAACAACAAGGCCACCACAGCGAGCATCGCCAGCGCAATCTGCGCTGCGCCTGCAAGGTCGCCGCGACTTACCCATGTGGTATAGATCGACACGGTGAGGGTCTGCACGCCGAGGAACTCGGAGGCACCGATGTCATTGAGTGTTTCCAGCAAGGCCAACGCCACGCCCACGGCAATTGCCGGGCGCGCCAACGGCAGCGCCACCCGCCAGAAGACCTGCAGTGGCGTAGCACCCAGGCTGCGCGCTGCCTCCAGCAACCCTGCAGCCTGGGTCATGAACAAGGCGCGGGTAGTCAGATACACATAGGGATAGAGCACGAAGCCCAGCAACACGATGCAGCCTGCCAGATGGCGGATGTCGGGAAGGCGGAACTGACGGGGACTGTCATAGCCCAGCAGGTCGCGGATCAGCCCCTGCACCGGGCCAAGCGGATGCAGCACGTCCAGATACGCGAAGGCCGCGATGTAAGTGGGTACCGCCAAGGGCAGCAACAGCGCCCACGCCAGCATTTTTCGGCCCGGGAACGCAAACGCCGTCACCAGCCATGCACTACCGGTGCCAAGCACGCCGACCAATACACCAACGCCCAGTAACAACAGGCCGGTATTGAGCAGCGCAGTCGGCAACACATTGGCCCATAGATGCGCCCACAGCCCGGCGCTGCCATCGCTCGCTGCCCACGCCAGGCCCAGTACCGGCGCCAACATCAGCACCGCTACCAATACCGCGCCCAGCAGCCAGGGGTTCCATCGCCACGTCATCAAGCACTATCCATCACAAAACAACAGGCCGGCACCGCAAGCACGGCACCGGCCCGTAGGGAACCGCAAGGGTCAGTTATCGAAGCCGACCTTGTCCACCAGCTCGCTGGCCAGTTTGCGATTGGCGACCACCTCGGCCAGGGGCAGCGGATCCACCTTCATCGGCCCGAAGCTGGCAACCACCGGATCCAGTGCCACGCCCGGCTTGACCGGATATTCGTAGTTGGCACGTGCGTACAGGCTTTGTGAGCTGTCGCTGACCAGGTATTCCAGCAGCTTGACCGCATTGTCGTGGTTGGGCGCATGGCGGGCGACAGCGGCGCCGGAGATATTGACGTGGGTACCGGTATCGGCGGCGCTGGCAAACACCGGCCGCACCACCTGGATGGCGTCGCCCCAAGCGCGCTGCTCGGAGCCTTCCTCGGCATTCTTCATGCGGCCGACGTAGTAGGCATTGGCCACACCGATGTCACAGATACCGGCGAGGATGTCGCGCGCCACGTCGCGGTCGCCACCGGCAGCCTTGCGCGCCAGGTTGGCCTTGACCCCGCGCAACCAGGCCTCGGTCTTCTCCGCACCATCATGCGCGATCATCGCCGCAAACAAGCTCGTGTTGTAAGGATGCTGGCCGGAACGGATGCATACCCGGCCCTTCCATTTCGGGTCGGCAAGGTTTTCGTAAGTGAAGCCGGTCAGGTCCAGATCCTTGTCGGCGTAGACCACGCGGTCGCGCAGCGACAGCGCAAACCAATGCCCCTCGGGCGAACGCAGATGCGCCGGGATGGCAGCTTCCAGCACCGGCGACTTCACCGCCTGGGTGTGGCCGGCTTCAACCACGTCGAGCAGGCGACCGGTATCCACGGTCATCAGCACGTCGGCCGGCGAGCGTTCGCCTTCGGCAGCGAGCCGCTCGGTCAAGCCATCCTTCAGCAATACAGTGTTGACCTTGATGCCGGTATCCGCGGTGAAGGCATCCAGCAACGGCTGCACCAAGGCGGGTTCACGCGTGGTGTAGAGGTTGACCTCACCAGCGGCGGCCGCTGCCTGCGACGCGGCAGCAGAGGCGGGGTTGTCACCGGTCTTGGCGCAGGCACCAAGCAGGACGAGGGAACACAGGGCAGCCAGATGGCCGGCGGCACGCTTCGGATGACGCATGGATTACTCCGGAAGTGGTCGTCGGTCCCGGCCACGATGGCCGGACACGGATCAAATGAGAACTTATCTCATTTGATCCGTCCGCGCACTGCGTCAAACAGCCGCACCCTCGTTGGCCGGGAACAACAGCATCGCATCGCCATAGCTGAAGAAGCGGTACTTCTGCGCGATAGCGTGGGCATAGGCCTCGAAAACACGCTCCTTGCCAGCAAACGCGCTGATCATCATCAGCAGGGTGCTTTCCGGCAGATGGAAGTTGGTGACCATCGCATCGACGCTGCGGATGCGGTAACCCGGGGTGATGAAGATCTGGGTTTCGCCTGCATACGGGTGCAACTCGCCCTCGCGCATGGCGCTCTCCAGCGCCCGCACCACGGTGGTGCCGACGCCGATCACACGACCAGCGGCAGCACGGGTCCGCCGCACCTGCTCGACCAGCTCCGCGCCGACATTCAGCCATTCACGGTGCATGATGTGCTGGGACAGGTCATCCACGCGTACCGGCTGGAACGTGCCAGCACCAACGTGCAAGGTGATATGGCCAAACTGGACACCGCGCTCGCGCAGGCGGGCCAGCAAGGGCTCGTCGAAATGCAGGCCGGCCGTTGGCGCAGCCACGGCACCCACCTGCT
This sequence comes from Stenotrophomonas sp. STEN033, assembly GCF_056856655.1. Lineage (NCBI taxonomy): Bacteria > Pseudomonadati > Pseudomonadota > Gammaproteobacteria > Lysobacterales > Lysobacteraceae > Stenotrophomonas > Stenotrophomonas sp. STEN033. The sequence continues at coordinate 215,891 of NZ_JBXFWM010000001.1, read as the reverse complement.
TGGCGAACACCGTCTGGTAGCGCTCCCGGTCGTCCACTCCCGGCTCGCGATGAATGTAGGGCGGCAACGGCAGGCGGCCCTCATGCACCAGCCAGGATTCCAGCGACTCCGGGATATCGAAGCGCAACACATAGAACTCGCCATCGCGACCAAGCACTTCGGCTTCGCCGCCGGCGTCAAGCTGAATGCGGCTTCCCGGCTTGGGGGACTTGCTGGCACCGATCTGCGCACGCGCCTGCTGGCCACCAAGCAGACGCTCGATAAGGATCTCGACGCGGCCGCCACTGGTCTTCTGGCCAAACAAGCGTGCCGGGATGACACGGGTGTCGTTGAACACCAGCAGGTCACCGGGCTGCAGCAACTCGGCCAGATCGCGCACCTGGCGGTCATCGAACGGCGCCGGTGCTGGTGGAACCAGCAGCAGGCGGCTGGCCGAACGCTCGGCCAAGGGAGCCTGGGCAATCAATTCCTCAGGCAGGTCATAGGTGAAATCGGACTTCTTCAAGGCCGGAACTTCGTGCGGGTAGCCGACTATTGTAGCTCTCGCGGGCGGAAGGACTGGTTTTTAGGCCATGGCCGTGGCCGTGGCCTTGGCCTTGGCTCCCACTCCGCTTTATGCCGTCATTCCCGCGAAGGCGGGAATCGCTCTGGCTCTGGCTCCGGCTCTGGCTCCGGCTCTGGCTCTGGCGCTGGCTTTGGCTTTGGCTTGGCTCCGCTTCACGCCGTCATTCCCGCGAAGGCGGGAATCGCCCTGGCTTTGGCTCTGAATTCGCACGGGTCACGTCAAATCAACAGCCAAAGGCAAGAGCAATTCCCGCCTTCGCGGGAATGACGGTTGTAGAGCAAGGGCAAAACAAAGCAAAGCCAAAGCCAAACCCAAAACAGCGTCGATCGAGCGCGGCTGGCCTACCTCAACGCTCAAACTTGGTGGAAAGAATGATCGCGCTGTTGGTCCGCTCCACCCCATCAACAGCGCCAATCGCATCGGTCACCACGTCCATCTCACTGACCCCGCCAACCACCACCATCGCAATCAGGTCGTGGTTACCACTGACCGAATGCAGCGAACGCACCTCGGTGATGTCCCGCAGCGCCTTGACCACGGCCGGCATCTTCTTTGGCAGCACGGTGATCAGCACGTGTGCACGCACCTGGCCCTGCTCGTAGTCCTCGTGAGTGCGTACCGTGTAACCGGCAATCACCCCCAACTGCTCAAGCCGGTCGATGCGGCTCTGCACCGTGGTCCGGGACAAGCCAAGCCGGCGGGCAATCTGCGCGGTTGACGCGCGCGCATCTTCACGAAGCACGGACAACAGGCGTTCGTCGGCAGGAGAAATATTCACATTGCAAACCAGCTTCGTCGATTCGACGAAATTACCCGAAAATCCGTCGAGATCATAGCTGCCATATGTCCAGAATCTCCAGATAATGGGTATATACAAGAAACTTCTGGAGATGAGCATGACCGTACTCGGCCCCCTCGCCCCGCTTCGCGCGCACACCGGCCAGCGCCTGACCCAAGGCCTGGACGACGCCAGCGTTGAACGCTTGGCCGTCGCTCACCCGGACCTGGCCGGCGCCATTGCCGCTGCCGCCAGCGAATACGCCCGTATCAAGGACGAAGCCGCCGACCTGCTGGATCTGGACGAGCACGACCAGATCGCCGCCATGCAGGCCGGTTTCGTCAACTTCTATGCCGACGACGCCGTCGTCCCCTATATCGCCCTTGCCGCCTGCGGCCCGTGGGTGGTCTCGCTCAAGGGCGCCGTGCTGTATGACGCCGGCGGCTACGGCATGCTCGGCTTCGGCCACACCCCGGCCGACGTGATGGCCGCCGCCGCCAAGCCGCAGGTGATGGCCAACATCATGACCCCGAGCCTGGCCCAGCGCCGCTTCGTGCAGGCCATGCAGAAAGAGATCGGCCACAGCCGCGGTGGCTGTCCGTTCTCGCACTTCATGTGTTTGAACTCCGGCTCCGAGGCCGTTGGACTGGCCGCACGTATTGCCGACATCAACGCCAAGCTGCAAACCGATCCGGGCGCTCCGCATGCCGGTGCCACCATCAAGCGGGTGGTGATCAAGGGCAGCTTCCACGGCCGCACCGACCGCCCTGCGCTGTACTCCGACTCCAGCCGCAAGGCCTATGACCAGCACCTGGCCAGCTACCGCGGCGAGAACAGCGTCATCACCGTGCCGCCCTACGACGAAGCGGCGATGCGCAAGGTGTTCGCCGATGCCAAGGCCAACAACTGGTTCATCGAAGCGGTGTTCCTGGAGCCGGTGATGGGCGAAGGCGACCCGGGCCGCGCGGTGCCGGCAAGCTTCTACAAGCTGGTCCGCGAACTCACCCGCGAGCACGGCAGCCTGTTGCTGATCGATTCCATCCAGGCCGCACTGCGTGCGCACGGCACCCTGTCCTTCGTCGACTACCCGGGCTACGAGACGCTGGATCCGCCGGACATGGAAACCTATTCCAAGGCCTTGAACGGCGCGCAGTTCCCGCTGTCGGTGCTGGCCGTCACCGAGCATGCCGCCAAGCTCTACCGCAAGGGTGTGTACGGCAACACCATGACCACCAACCCGCGCGCGCTGGATGTGGCTGTTGCCACCCTCGCCCGCCTGTCGCCGGAAGTGCGCCAGAACATCCGCGTGCGCGGTGAACAGGCCGTGCAGAAGCTGGAAGCACTCAAGGCCAAGCTGGGCGGTCTGATCACCAAGGTGCAGGGCACCGGCCTGCTGTTCTCCTGCGAACTGGCCCCGCAGTTCAAATGCTATGGCGCCGGCTCCACCGAAGAGTGGCTGCGCATGCATGGCGTCAATGTGATCCACGGCGGCGAGAACTCGCTGCGCTTCACCCCGCACTTCGGCATGGATGAAGAGGAGCTCGACGTGCTGGTGGATATGGTGGGTCGCGCGCTGGTTGAAGGCCCGCGCCGGGCGCAAGCTGACGCTGCCTGAGTTCAGGGGCGATGCAATGCAAAGAGGCGGCCATTGGCCGCCTCTTTCCTTTTGTTGCGCTGGAAGCTCCCCTCTCCCCAACCCCTCTCCCGCAAGGGGAGAGGGGCTCAAACTGTTGCGAGCACAAGCGATACGTGCGACTGCAGCGTCAGCCCCTCTCCCCTTGCGGGAGAGGGGTTGGGGAGAGGGGAAAGGGCGTAGCCCTTCTCAACGCACGCTGGTAACCGCCAACGCAGGGCCCGGTTGTCCACCCCAGCCACCCAGCGCCTTGTAGACAGCAACGACACTGACATTCACCGACGCTTCCGCCGCTGCCAATGCATCGTCGGCAGCCAGCTGATTTCGCTGCGCATCCAGCAAGGCCAGGAAGTCCTCCGAGCCTTCGCGATAGCGCAGCTGCGCAAGCGATTCCGCCTTGCGTGCGGCCTGCGCCTGCTCAGCCACGATACCCAACCGCGCCTGCTGCTTGGCATAGCGGGTCAGCGCGTTCTCGGTGTCTTCCAAGGCCAGCAACACCGCCTTCTCATACTCGGCTGCCGCGCCATCGGCCTGCGCCTTGCTGGCACGCAGGCGCGCCCGCACGGTACCAAAGTCAAATGCCGCCCAGCTGATCGACGGGGTCAACGACCAGGCCTTGTTGTTGCCGTTGACCAGACCCGAAGCATCGCCGCCAAGGAAACCGACGAAACCACTCAGGCTGATACGCGGGAACAGATCGGCCGTTGCCACGCCAACACGCGCCGTGGCTGCAGCCAGGCGACGCTCGGCCATGCGCACATCGGCACGCTGCCGCAGCAGGTCGCTGGTATCGCCCAGCGGCAAGGCCTTGGCGAATGCAGGCACTTCACGTGGCTGCAGCACTGTGTCCAGCGAACCGGGACGCTGTCCAAGCAGCACGGCAAGACGATGCCGCGACTGCACTTCGGACACTTCCAGCAACGGAATATCCGCCTCAATCGCCTTCAGACGGGCACGACTGCTCTGCACGTCCAGCTCACTGCCAGCGCCAAACTCCAACCGGGTTTCGGTCAGCCGCTGCGTCTCGCGCAGGTTCAACAGCGTGTCGCGGGCAACGGCGATCCGCTTCTGTGACCCGCGCAGCTCGAAGTAGTTGCGTGCCACTTCGGCCGCCACCATCACCTGCGCGTCGGCCAGGTTGTCGCGCTCGGCGCCGAGGTCGGCCCTTGCCGCTTCGGCTGCACGCCGCTGCCGACCAAACAGATCCAGCTCCCAGCCTGCGTCGAAACCAAGCTGATAGGTTTCGCTATAGACACGCTCGCCGCCGACCAATGCGTCGGGCTGCTTGCGCCGGTCCTGGCTGCCAGCAGCGGTCACATGCGGGAGCTGATCCAAGCGTTGCTCGGTGAACGCTGCACGCGCGGCGCGCACGCGGGCCATCGCAATCTGTAGGTCCAGGTTGTCACCCAGGGCATCGTGTACCAGTTGCCCCAGTACCGGATCATCAAACTGCGTCCACCAGCTCGCAACCGGCGGCGCACTGGAGAACGCCGGATCAGCCGCGCCCTGCAGGCTGACCGGCTCCACCGGTGCTGCCTTGTAGTCCGGACCCACCGTCATGCAACCGGCCAGCAAGGCACTGGTCATTGCAGTCACCAACAGGCGCATCACCACGGCAACACCTCGCCGAGGTAGCTGAAGCTGCCGGTCGGGCCATCGGCAGCGATCAAGGCCATGCCCACGCTGGAACGCGCGCCTTCGGCGACGTCGATCTCACCTTCGCCACCGTTCATGTCGGTCTTGACGTAGCCCGGATGCACCGCGTTGACCTTGATCGGACCTTCGCGCAACTCATGCGCCAGCTGCAAGGTCCAGGCGTTCAGCGCGCTCTTGGAAGCGTTGTAGGCCGGCACGATGAAACCGTAGATCGAAGAGCCCGGCTGCGCATGCAGGGTCAAGGAGCCGAGGATGCTGGACACATTGACGATGCGCCCCGCCGGTGCAGCGCGCAGCAGCGGCAGGAAGGCCACCGTCACTTCAACCACGGCGAACAGATTGGTGTTGAAGGTGCTGCGCCAGGTTTCCAGCGATTGGCCGCTGGCACCGGCCTGCAGGTCATCGACCAGCACGCCGGCGTTGTTGACCAGGATATCGAGCTTGCCGTGCTGCTGCGTTACCCGTTCAACCGCAACTGCGATGCTGTCGGTGTCATTGACGTCGAGCTGGATGGCCTCCACCGGCAGGCCTTCTGCCTGCAGTTCCCGCGCCTTTGCGGCGGCGGTCTCGTAGTTGCGCCCGGCGAGCAGCGTATGCACGCCTGCGGCGGCCAGCTGGCGCACGGTCTCAAGGCCGATGCCGCGGGTGGCACCGGTAACCAGGGCAACTTTGGTGTTCTGGGTATTCATCTGTTTTTCCTTGGGGGAATGAATTGATACAAGACCGATAACATTTCAAACCATCCTTGCCGGTGACGGTGGCAAGGACTTGCGGAAGGCAGCATATCTGCTGCCTTACGCAACGGAGTTACACCTGCCATCAATGGTGGAGGGTCGGCTCACCATGCTGTACCAGCTTGCCGCCACCGTTACGTGACACGAACTTGCGCAGCGCCACGTAGAACACCGGGGTCAGGAACAGACCGAACAAGGTCACACCCAGCATGCCGGCAAACACGGTAATGCCCGTCACTGAGCGCACCTCGGCACCTGCGCCATGCGACAGCACCAACGGCACCGTGCCGGCGATGAAGGCGATCGAGGTCATCACGATCGGGCGCAGACGCAGACGGCAGGCTTCCAGTGCCGCCTCGACGATGCCCTTGCCACCCATCTCCAACTCACGGGCAAACTCGACGATCAGGATCGCGTTCTTGCACGCCAGGCCCATCAACACCACCAAGCCTACCTGCACGAAGACGTTGTTATCACCGCCGGTGAGCCATACCCCGAACAATGCCGACAGCAAGGTCATCGGCACGATCAGGATCACCGCCAGCGGCAGCGACCAGCTCTCGTACAGCGCCGCCAGCACCAGGAAGGCCAGCAGGATCGCCACCGGGAATACGATGAAGGCAGCCTTGCCCTGGGTCGCCTGCTGGTAGCTCAGGTCGGTCCATTCGGTGACCATGCCGGCCGGCAGCACCTGCCCGGCAATCTCGGTGAGCTTGTTCATCGCCTCGGCCGAGGACAGCATGCGCGGATCGGCTTCACCGGCCAGATCAGCCGCCGGATAACCGTTGAAGCGCAGCACCGGATCCGGGCCATAGGTTTCCTTGACGGTCACCATCGAACCGATCGGCACCATCTCGCCGCGGTCATTGCGGGTGCGCAGCTTGCCGATGTCCTCCACGCTGTCACGGAACTGTCCGTCTGCCTGCGCGATCACCTGCCAGGTGCGGCCAAACTGGTTGAAGTCGTTAACGTACGCCGAACCCAGGTAGGTCTGCAGCGTGTCAAACAACTCGGTCAGCTGCACGCCCTGCGCCTTGGCCTTGACCCGGTCCACTTCCGCATCCAGCTGTGGCACGTTGGCCTGGTAACTGGTGATCGGATAGGCCATGCCCGGCGTCTGTGCGACTGCGCCCTGCATGCTCTGCACCGCGTTCTGCAAGGCGCCATAGCCGAGATTGCCGCGGTCCTCGATGAACATCTGGTAGCCGTTACCGTTGCCCAGACCAAGGATCGGCGGCGGCATCATTGCGAAGGCAAACCCTTCCTGCAGCCCGGCGATCTTCTGGTTGATCTCGGCATTGATCTGCGCAGCAGTACGGCCTTTGCGTTCGTTGAATGGCTTGAGCGGAATGAAGGCCACACCGGTGTTTGGTGTATTGGTGAACTGCAGCGCATTCAAGCCGGGGAACGAGATGGTGTGGGCAACGCCATCGGTTTCCTGTGCAATCTTGGCAACCTTGCGCAGCATTTCATCGGTACGCGCAATGGAGGAGCCTTCCGGCAGTTTCACACCGGCGATCAGGTACAGCTTGTCCTGGGTCGGAATGAAACCCGGCGGCACCAGCTTGAAGATCACGCCGGTACCCACCAGCAGCACCGCATACACCACGAACACCGCACCGCGACGGCCGAGGATGCGCGATACGCCACGCTCATACTTCTCCGAGCTGGTCTTGAAGAAGCGGTTGAACGGACGGAATACCCAACCGAACAGCTTGTCGATCAGACGGCTGGGCGCATCCTTGGCCGCACCATGCGGCTTGAGCAGGCGCGCGGCCAAGGCCGGCGACAGGGTCAGCGAGTTGATCGCCGAGATCACCGTGGAAATGGCAATCGTCACCGCGAACTGCTTGTAGAACTGGCCGGTAACGCCGGACAGGAAGGCCATCGGCACGAACACCGCACACAGCACCAGCGCAATCGCGACGATGGGGCCGGACACTTCCTTCATTGCCTGATGCGCAGCGGCCGTTGGCGACAGGCCTTCCTCGATATTGCGCTCGACGTTCTCCACCACCACGATCGCGTCATCGACCACGATACCAATCGCCAGTACCAGGCCGAACAGACTCAGCGTATTGATCGAGAAGCCCAGCAGGTACAGCGCAGCGAAGGTACCGACCACCGACACCGGCACTGCGATCAGCGGAATGATCGACGCACGCCAGGTCTGCAGGAACAGGATCACCACCAGCACCACCAGCGCGATGGCCTCCAGCAAGGTGGTCACCACCGCCTTGATCGAGTCACGCACGAAGATGGTGGTGTCGTACACCGCCTCGTACTTCACGTCGGCCGGGAAGGTCTTCTGCAGCTCGTCCATGGTGCCGATCACGGAATCACGGATCTCCAACGCATTGGCGCCCGGTGCCTGGAAGATGCCGATGCCGACCGCGTTCTTGCCATCCAGCTGCGAGCGCAAGGTGTAGTCGCCCGCGCCCAGTTCGATGCGGGCGACATCGGACAAGCGCACCGTTTCACCGTCAACACCGCTCTTGAGCACGATGTCACCGAACTCCTGTTCGCTGCGCAGACGGCCCTGCGCGTTGATCAAGGTCAGGAACTGGCTATTGGGCATCGGCTCGGCGCCCAACTGGCCGGCCGATACCTGCACGTTCTGTTCGCGCATCGCGCGCACCACGTCACTGGCAGTCAGTCCACGCGCGGCGACCTTGTCCGGGTCCAGCCATGCACGCATGGCGTAATCGCCGCCGCCGAAGATCTGCGCGTCACCAACACCCGGAATACGCGCCAGCCCGTCCTTGACGTGCAGGCGTGCGTAGTTGCGCAGGTACAAGGTGTCGTAGTTACCCTTGGGCGAAGTGAGATGCACGACCATCAGGAAGGTCGGCGACTGCTTCTGGGTGGTCACACCCTGGCGCCGCACGTCCTCGGGTAAACGCGCCTGCGCCTGGGCGACACGATTCTGCACCTTCACCGCTGCTTCATCCGGGTCGGTGCCCGGACGGAAAGTGACGGTCATCTGCAGCACGCCATCGGAGCCGGCCACCGACTTGAGGTACATCATGCCCTCGACGCCGTTGATGGCCTCTTCCAATGGCGTAGCCACCGTCTCGGCGATCACCTTGGGATTGGCGCCCGGGTACACGGTACGCACCACCACCGACGGCGGCACCACTTCCGGGTACTCACCAATCGGCAGGAACGGAATGCTGACCAGGCCAGCGGCGAAGATCACGATCGACAACACCGCCGCGAAGATCGGCCTGTCGATGAAGAATCTGGAAAAATCCATGGGAAATCCTTGGAAAAGCTGGCGTCAGGCTGCAGCCGCCCTGCCCGCTCCCAACAGGAGCAGACACGCACGGACGGCAGCCACGCCGGCAAAGGTAGTTGGCGGCTTAGTTGATGCTGCTCACGGCCTGGGTGGCTGATGCCGCGACGCTCTGCATCGCCACCGGCTTGGCCTGCACCGGCATGCCTGGCATGAACACCTTCTGCACGCCGTCGACGATCACCTTGTCGCCAGCGGCCAGCCCCTGCTCGACGATGCGCAGGCCCTCGGCATTGCGACCAAGCTGCACATCACGACGCTGCGCCTTGTTGTCCTTGTCCAGTACGAACACGTACTTGCGGTCCTGGTCGGTCAGCACCGCCTTGTCGTCTACAAGTACCGCCTGGAACTGGCCACTGCCCAACAGCTGCACGCGAGCGAACAGGCCCGGAGTGAACTGGCGACCGGCGTTGTCCAGCAGTGCCCGTACGCGGATGGTGCCAGTGCTGCGGGTGATCTGGTTGTCGAGGAAATCGACCTTGCCCTCATGCGGGTAGCCCTGCTCACCGCTCAAGCCGACCTTCACCGGCAAGGCCTGATCGCGTTCGCTGGGGCGCTCGCCATCGCGTGCCATCTGCGCGTAACGCAGATAGGTGGATTCGTCCGCATCGAAATAGACGTGCACGGTATCCAGCGACACCAGCGTAGTCAGCACGCTGGCGGCATCACCGGCGGTGACCAGGTTGCCAGCGGTCACCATCGCCCGGCCTGCACGGCCATCGATCGGTGCACGCACCTTGGTGAACTCCAGGTTGAGCCGTGCCGCATCCAAGGCCGCCTGTGCTGCCTGCACCTGCGCAGCGGCCTGATCGGCGCTGGCGCGGCGTTGTTCGGCGGTTTCGGCAGCAATGGCCTGTTGTTCGGCCAGTCGACGGGCGCGCTCGGACTCGCTGCGTGCCAGACCTGCCTGCGTGCGTGCGCGGTTCAATTCGGCCTGCGCACGGTTGAACTCGGCCTGGTAGCTGCGCGCATCTATGGTGAACAGTACGTCGCCCTTCTTCACCTCATCGCCTTCGACGTAATTGACCTTGTCGATGTAGCCGGACACCCGTGGACGCAGCTCAACGCTCTGAACCGCCTCGATGCGACCGCTGAACTCATCCCACTGCGCGACCTGCTTGATCAGCACCGGCGCGACGCTTACTTCGGGTGCCGGCGGCGGCCCATTCTCGGCATGGCCGCCGCTGCAGGCGACCAGGACGGCCAGACTTAATGCCGACATGCCTGCCAAGGCAACGCGGCGCAGCGTGGGGGAGGGGGAGATACCTTTCATTTCGTGCTCCAAGGGGGAGGTGATCAGGGAATTGCAGGACTACAAAGCGGAGCGCGACAGCAACCAGGCACTCGTCCGCACATGCGCGGATTTGCGCAACGGCGCTCTGACCGGTCGGAGCGATGTCGGTTGCAGCGGGATCACTGTCCCGTCCGCGGAAATTTTTGGACCATTGATGGGACAAAGCGACACAGAAGGCGCCGCAACACCGCCGCCCCAACCGAGCGGTCGGTTCCCTGGGCTTCCGCCCGCCGGTTGCCGACCAGGGACTCAAACTGCAATGGATTCAATCGATTGCCAGCCGACCTTGAAGGCAAAGCGTTGCGGTAACTGGGTTCACGGCGTGGCGCCGGCAGTGCCATGGGGGAGCGCATACGCATGACGGCAAGTCCAGAATGGGTACAGGCGTACAAGGTAGGCCTCAAATCCATACTTGATTAGTACGGATTGAAGGGAATAATCATCCCGTCGCCGGCACAATTCCGCTGCCGCAAGAGTCCTCTCCCATGGCCAACGATCTCAACGACACCCTGATCTTCGTCAAAGTGGTTGAACAAGGCAGCTTCACTGCGGCTGCGCGCCTGCTCGGCCAACCCAAGACTACGGTCAGCCGCAAGGTACAGGAGCTGGAAACGCGTCTTGGCGCGCGCCTGCTGCACCGGACCACGCGCCGCCTTGGCCTGACCGAGGCAGGGACCGTGTACTACGAACATTGCCAGCGCATCGCCCGCGAACTGGACCAGGCCGAAAGTGCGGTCAGTCAGCTGCAGTCCGGCCCACGCGGCTGGCTGCGTTTCACGGTGCCGTACTCAATTGGCACCTGCTGGATTGCCCCACTGCTGGGCCAGTTCCAGAGTGAGTACCCCGAGATCCGGGTCGACATGCACCTGGGCAACGAAACCCTGGACCTCATCGCCGGCGAAGTGGATCTGGCGCTGCGGGTTGGCCCCCTGCCCGACTCCAACCTGATCGCTCGCAAGCTTGGCAGCCTGCGCACCCAGGTATTCGCCAGCCCGGCCTATATCGCCGTGCACGGCGAACCCCAGCATCCGGACGAGTTGCAGTTCCATCGCACGCTTGCCATCCGCAAGGCCCACCACGGCCAGAACCAGCGCTTTACCTGGACCTTGGCTGAAAATGGCGGGGAAATGCGCGAATTTCCGGTCACTCCGCTGATCGTCGCAAATGACCCCTCGGCCCTCAACGCGGCCCTGGTAGCGGGTGAGGGCCTGATGCTGAGCAGCGACGTCATGGCCAAACCCTTTGTCGAGTCCGGCATGGTGCGGCAGATATTGCCCGGCTGGACCGGCCCGGACTATGACTTCAACGCAGTGTTTGCGGGCGGCCGCCTGGTCTCACCCAAGGTCCGCGCATTCATCGATTTCCTGGTCGCCAAGCTCAACTTCGACGCCAATTACATGATGCTGCAATGCCCCAACGCCAAGCGTCTGGCGGACATCGAGCAGGAATATCAGCAGCGTTCGAAGGGACACCCCAAGCTGCGCGTGGTTGAAGCGCTCAGCGCCTGAGCACCGCGCTAGGCACCAAACAGAAACGGCGGCCATGAAGGCCGCCGTTTCTGTTTGCATCTAGCGATGCAGCGCCGGTTCGTAGCCCGGGTAAGCGAAACGCACCCGGGACGCTGTCCAAGCATCAATACAAGATCAATAACCGCGGTAATACGGCCACAACGGCACGATCTGCACTTCCTTGCAGCCGTCATAGCGACTGCAGCTGCCGAAGTAACCCGGCCCGGAATAGCGCTGGCGCGCATCGCGGTTGTAAGGGCTGTTGTAGAAATCGGGACGGGAGAAATGACCGGAACCGTAGTAGCGGTAAGGTGTTTCGCCAATGCTCGACTCGGTGCGGAAGGTCTGCGCCAACACCTGCGCGCCATCGTTGCCGACATAGCCGTTCTCGTTGTCGTAGCGGACCAAACGGTAGTAAATGGTCTCGCCGCCCTGCTTGCGGCTGTGCAACTGCTCCATCTGCCCACCGCCGGCATCGGCATACGCCTTGCCGTTCTCAAACAGCACTTCGCTGGGATTGACGATTTCCTCCTCCAACGGAGGCGCCGCTCCCGCGTTCGCTGCTACTGCCAACAACATGGCGGCAACCGCCAGCTTGTTCCACGCCTTACCCATAATGCGCATGACCACCCTCCTTGATTGGGCACCTGCCGCTACCGGCAGCCCGCCGTGATTGCCCGGCCAACACCCCTGGCCGCGCCGTCATTGCTACCTGTTGCCATCACGGCGGCAGCATTGCCGACCTGCCCGCGATGACCGATTGGGACGAATCCGCGTTCATTATAGGTGCAAGCCACCGCCCAAGCCGTGAAACCGGTTCGGTACTCAGCGTGCAGGCATGGCCTGTCGGTAACCGGCCAATGCCCTGCTGATCACCTGCCGGGCCTCGGCAGCGTCACCCCAGCCATTGAGCTGGATGTCTGCACCGCCAGGCAATTGCTTGTAGATACGGAAGAAGGCTTCGATGCGCTGGACCTCGATTGCCGGCAGATCCTGCAGGGAGCGTACGTTGGCATAGCTTGGGTCAACTGCATCCACCGGCACACCGACGATCTTCTCGTCGGCCTGCCCCTTGTCGATCATGCGCAATACGCCCAGAGGACGGAAGCGCACGACCGCACCGGGTTGGATCGGGAAACGGGTCAACACCAGCGCATCCAACGGATCTCCATCGCCAGCCAGGGTCCGCGGCATCGAACCATAGTTGGCCGGATACGTGACCGGCATCGACAAAAAGCGATCCACCCGCAGCTCGCCGTGCTCGCCGAGCTCGTATTTGATCGCACCGCCGGCGGGGATCTCCACCGCCAGCAACGCTTCCTGCGGTGCATTGGCGGGCTGCGGCAAGGTGAAGGGGTGCAGCAGTTCACCCGCCGCCAACAACGGCGAAGCCATCGCCAGCAATACGCCGAATAAGACTGTCTGCATCGTCTTCACCTGCTCACTCCCAGCAACGGTCATCGCGGCCTTTGGGCGAGACTGCACGTGGGCAATCGCGCTGCGGGATGCGCCCTTCGGTGATCTCGCTGAACTGCTTGTCACCCGCGGCACTGCGGCTGATCCGGAATGCGTCATACAGCCGCCCCGTCGCCGTACGCGCCTCGTAGCGCAGGCCCTTGTCATCCAGCCGCAGCACCTGGAACAACTGCGTGTCCTCGGCGGTGGGCTTCATCGTCGCGCGCGCTTCCGGCGACAAGCGGTACTGCTTGGGACCGGCGACGGATGAGATGTACTGCGGCAACGCCGCAGCTGCATCGGCACGACGACCGTAGGTGTGATCATGGCCCTGCAGCACCAGATCGACCCTGTGCCGCTGCAGCACCGGGCGGATCTCGCTGGCCAGCACCGAGGTGTCGCGTTCGGCACGCAACGGATACAGCGGCTGATGCACGACCACGATGTTCCAGGGCTGCTGGCTGCTTTCCAGTACGCCGTCCAACCAGCCTGCCTGCGCTTTGGCGGTGCCCAGATCCAGCGCCGACGTGCCATCCAGCACCACCACGCGCAGTCCCTGGTAATCGAACCAATACGTCGTACTGGCAGCAGCAGCCGCGCCATTGCCCGGCAATGCGAAAGTGACCGGCCAATGCTTGCCCAGCACACGCCGTTCCTGCGGCGTGTCCTCGAACTCCTCGAAGTACTCGTGGTTCCCTGCGGCCGGTGCGACCGCCATGCCCGGCAGCAGCCAGCCACCGGCGGCAAACCACTCGCCCCATTCGTTGTCGTCCTCGCCATCACCGCCACTGACCAGATCACCTGCAAACAGCGTCAGCCGCGCATCCGGTGCGGTCTGCCAGCCCTGTCGTATGACCCGGCTGACATGACTGAGGTTCTTGTTCTGGGTATCACCGAAATACAGCACGGTCAGCGGCTGGCCAGCACCAGCAGCGGTACGGAAGTGCTGCCATGCACTCCAGGTGCCCTGCCCCTGCACCCGGTAGGCATACAGCGTGTCGGCCTGCAGGCCATCGATCAGCGCACGATGATGCTGGCTGCTGCCGTTTTCGGTCTGCAGCAGCTGGCTGCTCGCAGTGAGCTGTCGCACCTGCCCCATGTCCGGCGAGTCGCCAGCCACGGTGATTTCCAGCAACGCCGGCTGTGCCAGTGGCGCGGTGCGCCACGCTACCGCGAAACCGCCGCTGGCATCCTGTGCTGGCGACGCGACGATACGGTCAGGGAAGTCACTGGCCGCGTAGTGCCGGCTCCCCGCCGGCACCTGCGTATTGGGCTCGGCAGCTGGAGCGGCCCCCACCGCTCCAGCTGCGCCCATCAGCGCTGCGCTGATCAGCGCCAGCAGCGGCAGCCGCTGGCGACAACGTCCCCGCGCCATCACTGGCCACAGTCCTGCGGCAGCGACAACGCCTTGGCGATGTCACGCCAATCGAAGGCCACCACGCCTTGATCGTCGTGCACCGCGTACAACGCCCCCTGCGGGAAACGTGCCGACACCTGCTGGCTGTTCCAGATGCCGTCGGTATTGGCCACCGTATTGCCGTGGAACGAGCCCACCGGCGCCAGTGTCTTGCGATCGAACAGATGGAAGGTACTGCGCTGTTTGCCCTGCTCGGTGGTGATCCACCAGCCGCCATCACCGCAGGTACGCAGCATCACGCCTTCGGCCTGGGCCTTGAACAGGCCGCGACCAAAGGTCTCCCCTGTAAAGTCGCCTGCCAGGTTGTAGACCTTGAACTCGCTGGCATAGGTTTCGTCTTCTTCGGCGATCAGCAGGCGGTCATTGGCCGGGTCGCCCCAGATCGACTCGACCACACGCAGCGCACCCTTGGGCGAACTGTCGCCGATGCTGCGTATCAGCCTGGCCTGCACCGCGTCACCCTCGACCTTGACGTGATAGCGGCGTACACGCTCGTTCAAACGATCAAGTGCCGGCAGGATGTCGTTGCCAGCAGCGTCCTCGCCATCGTCGTAGGAATCAGTGACGTACAAGTCATAGCCGCCCTGCACCGGATTGACCCACAGGCCATAAGGCTTGCGCAGATCATTGCCGGCGAACACGCCCAGCGGCTTGAAGTCCGGCAACTGCAACACCTGCACGCGATGGTTGTCGCGTTCGACGATGAACACCAGGTCATCCTGCACGGCAATGCCATTCGGGCGATCGAACTGCCCCAGCGCGGTGCCGGTGCTGCCGACGTCACGCAGATGCTTGCCGGTCTGGCCGTCGTACACCACCAGCTTGTCGGTGGCCTTGGCGGTAGCGATCAGCCACAACCGGCCATCAGCGCCGCGCCAGCTTGCCGGCGAATCAATATTGTCAGCCGGGGTCATCGGAGTCAGGAAGGCTTCGGCCACCAGGCTGGACGGGACGGCGGTCGCGCCCTCGGCGAGGTCGGCAGCAGTCGGCGGCGTGCTGGACTTCGGCACCGGCTGGCAGGCGCTCAGCACCAAGGCAACGGCGGTAGCGAGCAGCGCGGCCCTCACAGCGCCACCTTCACGCCGATCGCGTAAGTACGGCCGTATTCCTCGTTCTGCAGGGTGCGCGAGGACACGCCCTGGTACAGCTCGAGCGGCTCATCCAGCAGATTGGAAGCTTCCAGGTACAGGCTCACGTTCTTGCTCAGCTTGTAGTCGAAGCTGAAGTCGAGCTGGGTATGCGGCGCGACATAGATGTCGAATGCACGGCTGTCGCCGATGGTGTCCAGGTACTCGCTGCGATAGACACCGGCCAGGCGGGTACTGAGGCCGCCCCATTCATAGCCGATATGCGCGCTGTAGATGTTCTTGGACGCACGCGGCAAGTTGAAATCGTCGCGTTCACGTCCAGCGATACCCGGGTCGAAGTCGGTATCCAGCCAGGTGCCGCTGGCACCCACCAGCAGGCCCGACCAGGCGCCAGGCAGGAAGCTCAGCTGCTGCTGCCAGTTGAACTCGGCACCGAACACCTTGGCCTTGTCGCCATTGATGGAACGGGTCACGTCGAAGCCCGGATACTCGGGATCATTGTCCGTCACCGTTTGCACGATGTAGCCATCGATGGACTTGTGGAACAGGCCGAGCGAAATGATGCCGCTCTCGCCCAGGTAACGCTCGAAGGAGAAATCCAGGTTGGTGGACTCGTACGGATCCAGGTTTGGATTGCCGATGCGGGCCTCCTCGTCGTCCCGGTTCACGGCCAGACGCGGCGAGACATCACCGAACGACGGTCGCGCCACGGTCTTGTTGAGCGAGCCGCGCAGCACCCAGTCGTTGTTGGTGTCGTAGCGCAGGTGCAGGCCTGGCAGCACGCTGGTATAGCTGTTGTTGGCGATGCGTGGGGTCACCGTGACGGTCTTGCCGTCACTGGCAACATCAACATCGTTGCCGGTGGCGTTGAACTGCGTGTTCTCCACGCGCACGCCGCCGATCACCCGCAACGCACCGATATCCCAGGTACCCATCGCATAGGCCGAGAAGATGTCTTCATTGGCAACATAGTCCTCTTCCAGCGAGGTCATCCTGTTGCCAGCAACGTCGCCTGACTTCGCACTGTACTTGCTGCCATTGGCTGCCCACCAGGCGCGCATCGCCGCCGAACTCATGCCTTGGCCGAGACTGCCACCGCGATGATCCAGGGTCTTGCCATTCCAGCTGGAAAGATCAACCGCCGGGCCGCTGCGCAGCTCGACCTCATCCACGTTGACATCGCGCTCGCGCCAGCGCCCCAGCACGCCGAACTTGTAGCTGGCCTTGTCACCATCGAAACGGATATTGACCAGCGCACTGCGCTCGCTGTCGTCGATCTGCTTGGGCGAGAGCACCACGCGATCAAACACATAGTTGCCGTTGTCCATCCAGCCGCTGTCGCTCAGGCTCAAGCCGGGAATGCCGCTGTTCTGGTCCAGTGTTGCCGACAGGTCACCGCCGTCATAGTCAAACCGCGCTTCCATCTCGTCGTTCACGCGCTCACGGGTCTTGGTATAACCCACCTTGTAGTCGAGCACGGCAGCGCTCAGGCGGTTCTCGCCGCCCAGACTGACCGCGAGCGTGTTTTCTTCCTTGGTGCGATAGCGCATGCGCTTGCTGATGGCATCGGCCGGCAAGTCGTCCACCTGGTAGCGGCCGTCACCAAGGGCGGTGATTTCACCGTCGCCGAGGCCGAAGATCGTGCGCTGGCGGGTTTCGGCATCGTCGAACCGGCTGTATAGCGTGCGCAGGTAATAGCGGTTGGCATCATCGGGCCGCCAATCGAAATTCAGGTTGGCACCGGTGCGCTCACGCTCGATGGTGTACTTGCGGCGCTGGATCTCCACCGCGGCCAGATCATCATCGGCGCCGCCGTCGTAGTTGTCGTATTCGACTTCGGTGTTGTCGGATTCAAACGTGCGCTTCTGGTAGTTCACACCCAAGGCCACACCGAAGGTTTCCCCAAACACTTCGCTGTAGTTGAACGCGGCCTTCGGGCTGGTCTCGCCCGACAGTTCCTGGTGGCTGCCTTCCAGCTTGCCCTTCAAGGAGCGACCATCACGGTCGAATGCCGACGCCGACTCCACCACCACCGCGCCACCGATGGCGTCCCCCGGCATGTCCGGTGTGGCCGACTTGATCACCCGCAAGCGTTCCGTGGACTCCGAAGGAATCACATCCAGCGGTGCTGCACGTGACGAATCCTCGGGCGTGCCGATGGCAATGCCGTCGATGCTGACGCTGTTGAGGGCCGCATCCAGGCCGCGTATGACCACGAAACGCCCCTCGCCCTGATCGCGGGTGACGCTGACACCTGGCAGGCGCTGCAGCGACTCGGCAACATTCATGTCCGGGTAGTCGCCCATGGAGTCGGAGGCAACCGCATCCTGCACGCCATTGGCATCACGCTTGAGCTCCACCGCCCGGATCTGCGCTTCGCGCTGCGCACGGACTTCAATGCGCTCAAGGTCGATGGCCGCAGCCGCCCCACTGGCCAGCGTGGATGCACCATCGGCCGTGCTGGCCTGCTGCGCATATGCAGGTGCAACGGCCATGCAGGCCACCGCGCTCGTTACCGCCACCACCAAGACGCTCTTGCGCACTACTGCCCCCAATCTGTGTAAAAGATGGGTGTGCACGGTATGTCCGTCCGGTTACGCGACAGTTACAGTGACACAGCGGGAATGTTTCAGTCTGTTACCTGCCGGGTACAGCACGGGCAGGCACAACCAGGCGTGCAATGCGTCACCTGCTTGGCCCCCGCTGCAGCGGCACGATGGTTTGCCAATCGTTGCCCGGACGAGACGGGCCGCAGGCGGCATTCCGCATTGCCTGACGCCGCAGTCACCTGATACGGATCACGCCAATCCTGCTGACGAAACCTTCCACCTGCATTTCGTAGACGCCGTCTGCCTTTCGGGTGAGACATACCCTGGGGTCATCCTTCGACCCGGAAGAATGCCCCCCACGCACCTGCCGCCAGACCTGTCCATTGGCAAGTGCGAACTCGGTTTTCCCGCTCCATCCGTTGAACCTGCCCTTGATCACCGATTCGATACGGATGGCATTCTCGATACGGGCTGAAGCGGAACGCTCCACCGTGCGTATCCGCAGCACCTCGGCGCCCACCCCCATCTCATTGCTCGACGGGCATACGATCACCTCGCCCCGGGGCCTGTCCATGTAGCCGGGGCCAGCCGTGACTTCCCACACGCTACGATCGGCCAAGGCAATGATCTCGCCCTGGCGTCCATCCAGACGATCGGGTGCAAGCACGCTGGCCACATGGCACTCCCCGCCCCAACCCAGGCGTGGCAGCAACACCCCCACGACAGCCATCCATGTCATTGCCCGCATGTGTGCTCCTGTTGGACCGCGCGCGTCATCAGCGCTGTCGTACCGTGACCGTGGCAGACACGCCTTCAACCGACATCTCATGACCACCAGCCCGCCGCCTCAACGTTACCCGCGGAGAGCTGCCAAACGCGCGCTGCACGCGCCCGTCGGTCTGCTGCCAGATCTGCCCGTTCTCCAACAGGAACAAGGTTTTTCCCGTCCATCCTTCAAAACGGCCTTTTATACGGCTTTCGATGTCATAGGGGCCAGCAACCGACGCCGCGCGGGAACTTCGCGCGCTTGGCATGGAATCAACATCCACGTCCGGGTACGCCATCGCATCGGGGGCCCGGACGTAGCCGAACTCCGCGTCGTAACGGACCATCCGGTAGTACGCCCCGTCCTGCTGTCGCCGCCGCAGCGGCTCCAGGCGACCATGCCCCAGATCGATGTACGCCACGCCGTTGCGGAAGATCACTTCGCCGGGGTTGACCACCTCCTGCTCCAATGGCGGCAGCACCGGCAGGGCGTTCCCATGCCCCGTCCACATTGCGAGCAGCAACACTGCCAGCCTGGCAATCCCCGGGTTGCACATGCGCCTGTTTTCCTTGGGCTCCCTCTTCGACTCCACAAGGTACACGCACCGGGGCGCTAAAATGGCAGCCTCCTCCTGCTCGATCACTCCCATGAAAATCGTCGAAGTCCGTCATCCCCTGGTCCAGCACAAGATCGGCCTGCTCCGCGACGCCTCCATGAGCACCAAGGATTTCCGTGAGGTGGTCAATGAACTGGGTACCTTGCTGGCCTACGAGGCCACCGCCAACCTGGAAACCGAGAGCCACACCATGGACGGCTGGGCCGGGCCGGTGCAGGTGCAGCGCATTGCCGGCGCCAAGATCACCGTGGTGCCTATCCTGCGCGCAGGCCTGGGCATGCTGACCGGGGTACTGTCGCTGATTCCCGCCGCGCGCGTCAGCGTTGTCGGCCTGCAACGCGACGAAGAAACCCTGCAGCCCGTACCCTACTTCGAGCGCCTGACCGGCCGCCTGGAAGAACGCGATGCATTGATCCTGGACCCGATGCTGGCCACCGGCGGCACCTTGATCGCCACCATCGACATGCTCAAGCGGGCCGGCGCCCGGCGCATCAAGGGCATCTTCCTGGTCGCCGCACCAGAAGGCCTGAAGGCACTGGAAGCCGTACATCCGGACGTGGAGGTATATACCGCCGCCATTGACGAGCGCCTCAACGAAAAGGGATACATCATGCCGGGCCTGGGCGACGCCGGTGACCGCATCTTTGGTACCCGGATCGGTTGACCCTCGCAACCTGCCCGTTGAAGATCGCCACGATCACCCTGCCCGAAAGGTGGATACGATGAAACGCGCACTTTTCCTGGCCCTGGCAGCGGCACTGGCAGTTGCCATGCCCACCGCCAGTGGCGCCGACAAGGTCAGCACCACGCCCGTCCAGTTTGCCAAGGGCACGAGCAGTTTCAGCACCACCCACAGCCTGCAGGGCTACGACAGCGTCAACTACACGCTGGCTGCCAAAGCCGGGCAATCCATGCGGATAAGCCTGACCGGCAACAGCAACGTCGGTTTCAATATCTACGCCCCCGACGACATTCCCGGCGTTGCCACGGCTTTTGGCAGTGGCAGCGAGGGGCAGGACTGGCACGGCGTACTGTCCGCCTCCGGAACCTATACCGTGCAGGTGTATCAGGTGCGTGCGGCGGCCCGCCGCGGCAGCCGCGCGACCTATGCGATCAGCTTCGCGATTCACTGACGGCATTCCTGCGGGTGCTTGCCACGGCAATGCAGGCGTCGTCACACGGGTGGAATGAAGGGCGGCTCAAGCGCCCTTCTCCGCTGCCAGATCACGGATCGCCCCGTATCTGCACATCAACGGCGCAGCCAACGTTCATCCGCGGGAGTGGGTGCCGCCAATACCTCCCGCGCCTGCTCATCCTGCAGCAGTTGCGCCCGCAGGAATGCGGTCCCCAGATCGCGAGCACGCTCGAACAGGAGTTCCGGTTCTCCGCCGATCAGATTGTGATCGCCGCCGGCAAGCACCACGCCGGTCTTGTCGCCGGCAGGCGCCGTTTCTACGGGATAGAGATGGTCCACCGGGTCACTGACGAAGCCCGGCACCAGGTCCTTGTCCCCCGTGACCAGCAACAGCGGCACTGCCAATGAGGCATACGACTGTTCGTTGATCAGGCCCGGAATGCGCCCCGGGGAGGAAAAACCAAGCACAGCCACGACCGATGGGTCACGCAACGGCCCAAGCCCGCTCAGGGCGCCGCCCAGCGCTGCCGAAATCAAGGTCCCCAGACTATGGCCACTCGCGGCAACCGGCTTTCCCGGCCAATGCGCCGCCGCGTAAGTGCTGACCGCGCGCATGTCGGCAAACCGTTCGCTCAAACCCTGCTGCAGCGAGAAACGCTCACGCTCCGGATACTTCATCGAATCCACATGCAGCGGCGCCAACACCACGAATCCGGCATCCGCCCACGACCGCAGCAGGCGATCGTAGCGTTCGGGCCAGGCCCCATGTCCGGATGAGAACAACACGACGCCGCGCACCTGCGTCGGTTCCCAGATCGCCAGCGTGGTGGAGCGCTCGGCACTGACCTGTAGCGGCAGTACCTGGCTGGGAGCCGCCAGCGCAATAGCTGCCGGCCCCAACAGCATGAGCACGGCGAATCCGGCACGTTGCAGCAGAGAAGGAAGTTTCAAGACATTGCCCCGATCTGGATGATGGGACCAATGTCGGTTTTGAAGACTTCCGGAATCAGTGCCGGAAGTCAGTTTTTTCAGCTGCCGTTGGTCAGCTCAGGCGGCCAGGGTCCGCGCTTTCAACTCGCCGACTTCATGAGCGGTCGCAAAGCGCCCCTTCTCATCACGCACCACCTGCGCCATTGCGCACTGCGGATCATGGGTGAAGAACAAATGCACGTTGCGCGCCAGTTTGTCCTCAAGGAACGCCCGCTTCTCGTCGATCAACAACTCGGCATTGCGGTCATAGCCCATGGTGATCGGCACATGTACCCAGGAGCGCCCCGGGATCAGATCCGCGCAGAACACGACGCCGCCGCGCGGCTGGCCGTTGACCCGCTCGGGGCCGACGATCTCGGCCAGCATCAAGCCTGGCGTGTGACCGTCACTGAAGCTGAAACGCACCGATTCGCCCAGCGCTTTCGAATAGGCGCCGCTGACGATCTCAAGGCGTCCACTGGCTTCCAGCAACCCGCTCAATTCGGGAATGAAGCTGGCCCGATCACGCGGATGCGGATGCTTGGCCCGCTCCCAATGTTCCGCGCCGATCACGAAGGTCGCATTGGGAAACAACAGCTCCGGCTCGCGACCTTCCGACCACGGTGCCAGCAAGCCCCCTGCGTGATCGAAATGGAGATGACTCAGCACCACCACGTCGATGTCTTCATGCTCGAAGCCTGCTTCACGCAGCGAGTCGATCAGCACATGGCGCGGCTCCTGTACACCGTAGCGCTCACGCAACTTGGGCTCGAAGAAAGCACCGATGCCGGTTTCGAACAATACGGTCTTGCCCCCCAACGGACTGGCCAGCAACGCCCGGCATGCCAGTTCAATGCGGTTGGCGTCATCGGCCGGCGCCCACCGTTCCCACAATGCCTTGGGGGCGTTGCCGAACATTGCACCGCCATCGAGTTTTTGCGAGTTACCGCGAATCGACCATAGTTTCATATGAAAAATTCTACCCGCAGCGCGTTAAATATTCGCAAGGAATCGGCGCCGGATAATTGACGGGCGGTCGATGCAGATAGGAAACGCGCTGTTATGTGATGTTTGGCGGCGGCGGGGCGCCGAAGGGCCGTGGTTTGGGTTTTTGTTTGGGTTTTTGTTTGGGTTTGGGTTTGGTCCTGCCCCTGCTCTCATGCCGTCATTCCCGCGAAGGCGGGAATCGCTCTTGCCCTTCGCCTTTCGATCTTCGCTCTTCGCCCGTTTAACTCAGCCCTCACCCGCCCGTTCCCCCAAGCGGAGAAGCAACTGCAAGAACCAGAGCAGGAGCGATTCCCGCCTTCGCGGGAATGACGACTGTAAAGCGAAGCCAAAGCGATTCCCGCCTTCGCGGGAATGACGGCAAAGATCAAAAGCCAACGCCTTTCCCGCAGCCAAATAAAAACCCCGCCGAAGCGGGGTTTTCTGGTGTCCTCAGTCAGCCTTGCCCGACTTGCGAACCTCGGCACTACCCACCGGGTTGCGCGGATCGCTGCCGCCACTGAGCACATTGCTGCGCCGATCCCACTCCACCGTCTGCAGGTTGCCCCAGACATGGCTGGAACCGCGTCCGCCTTCGGCCGAGTCGCCCGGCAGTTCAACCTTGTGGCCCATCGCCTGCAGCTGCCTGGCGACCTCCGGCGAGAACGCGCCGGTTTCCGCCGAAATCTCATCCGGCAACCACTGGTGGTGATAGCGCGGCAAGGCGGCTACCTGCTGTGCGTCCAGACCGGCGTCATAGCCGAGGATGCCAAGCAGGACCATGGTGATGATGCGGCTGCCACCCGGCGTACCAATCACCACGACCTTGTCATCGTTTTCCATGAAGGTCGGCGTCATCGAGCTGAGCATGCGCTTGCCCGACTTCGGCGCATTGGCCTCGTAGCCCATCACGCCAAAGGCGTTGGGGGTACCCGGCTTGAGCGCGAAATCGTCCATCTCGTTGTTCAGCAGCACGCCGGTGCCCGCCGGAATGAGGCCCGAGCCATACAGCAGGTTCACCGTCTGGGTGCCGCCAACGCGGTTGCCTTCGCTGTCGATGATGGAGAAATGCGTGGTCTCGTCGTCTTCCAGCGGCGTCGGGTTGCCCGACAGCAGGTCACTGGGGGTGGCCTTTTCCGGATGGATGGTGGCGCGCAGGCCCTGCGCGTAGTCGC
This sequence comes from Stenotrophomonas sp. STEN033, assembly GCF_056856655.1. Taxonomy (NCBI): domain Bacteria; kingdom Pseudomonadati; phylum Pseudomonadota; class Gammaproteobacteria; order Lysobacterales; family Lysobacteraceae; genus Stenotrophomonas; species Stenotrophomonas sp. STEN033. Next base: position 192,274 of record NZ_JBXFWM010000001.1, on the reverse strand, counting down.
GGCTGGTCAGCACCTTCTGCGGGATGTCGACGAAGTCCGGATCACCGAGGAAGAACGTACGGTCACGATAGGCACGACGCATCGCCTCCACCACCAGGTGGGTGCTGTGTGCCTGATCCATCTTGGCCAGATCCCAGGGCTCCAGGATCTGCAGCATCGAGGCCAGCGCGATACCGCCGGAGGATGGCGGCGAGGCAGTGGTGATCTTCCAGCCACGGTAGTTGAACACGATCGGCTCACGGGTCTTGACCGTATAGCCGGCCAGTTCCTCGGCAGTCCAGCGGCCACCGGCCTGCTTCACGCCGGCCAGCAGCTTGCGGCCGGTCTCGCCGCGGTAGAAGCCATCAAAGCCGTTGGCGGCCAGCAGCTGCAGCGTATGTGCCAACTCCGGCTGCTTGAAGATATCGCCCTCGGCAATCGGCTTGCCGTTGCGCAGGTAGACCTCACGGGTCCCCGGGTAACGGTCCATGACTTCGCGGCGGGTGGCATAGCCACGGGCCATGCGTGCATACACCGGGAAACCATCGGTGGCCACGCGGATTGCCGGTGCCAATGATTCGCGCAGCGGCAGCTTGCCATGCTCGCGCGCCAGCTTCACCAGCGCTGCCGGCAGACCTGGGATACCGGCTGACCACGGGCCATTCACCGAACGGTCGCGGTCCAGCTCACCATTCTTGTCCAGGAACTGCTCGGGCGTTGCGGACTCGGGCGAGGTTTCACGCGCATCCAGCATCAGGTCCTTGCCGGTCTTGGCGTCGTGCAGCAGGAAGAACCCGCCACCGCCCAGACCCGAACTGATCGGCTCGACCACGGCCAAGGTGGAGGAAACGGCCACCGCGGCATCGAACGCATTGCCGCCCTTGCCAAGGATTTCCATGCCGGCCTGGGTGGCCAGCGCGTGGCCACTGGCGATCGCCGCGCCATCGGGATGTGCGGCACGCGCCGGCGCGGTATCGGCTGCCCACGCAGCCGGTGGCAGCACCAGTGCGAACAGCAGCAGGGAACGGGCAACGAGTTTCATGCCGTTGGATTCTCCGATTGGTAAAACTCAGGGTGATCACGACGCAGGCCGGCCAGCTTGGCCAGCAACTGGTCTTCGGTTTCGACGATCTCCGGGTCCGGGTCGATGCATTCGACCGGGCACACCACCACGCATTGCGGCTCATCGAAATGACCGACACATTCGGTACAACGGGCCGGATCGATCACATAGATCGTCTCGCCCATTGCGATGGCCTGGTTGGGACAGGCGGGCTCGCAGACGTCGCAGTTGACGCAGAGCTCATTGATTTTGAGTGACATTGTTGCGGTGTTCCCGTCGGAGCGGGGCTTGCAACCGGCGACTGCCGGTTCATCGGTCCTGCTGTTCATGGCCTGCCAGAGGCAGCGCCGACAGCAAGCTTACCGGATACTGGTTTTGCCGGGGCCCAAGACATTGCTTCCACAGCGTTCTGCGCGTGTGAATGCCGGCTTTGTTGGGGCCGGGCCTGCGCAGCGTTGGCCTGTTTACGCCAGACGGGAGCTGGGGCAACGGCAAGAGGCAAGAGGCGAGAGCGACCACTGCCTTCGCGGGGATGACGCGCTGGCAAAGGCGGAGCCGCTACGCGGCCCCGCGCCAGCTGGAACAGGGCTCAAGCCAGAGCAGACCTGCAACAGAAGCCAAAACCCGAGCCAGAGCAGAAGCTAGAGCAACAGCCAGAGCGATCCCCGCCTTCGCGGGGATGACGCGCTGGCAAAGGCGGAGCCGCTACGCGGCCCCGCGCCAGTGCGTCACTTGGCTTCGACGAAGATGTAGTCGGCGCCGGTCGGCTTGACGATGGTCTGCACGCGGGCGTTGTCAGCGGCATCGCCGATGAACACCACACGCACGCCCTTCATCGAGTCAGCCTGCACGTCCTTGAAACCGGTTTCGATCAGGTCGGCCATCTTGGCCGAGTTCGACGAACCGAAAGCCAGCATGTTGCCAGGCTGGATGCCACGGCCGATGGCGGTGGTGGCGCTCTCGACCTGGCGGTCGTACTTGGCGGCGAATTCCGGATCCGATGCCGGCGGCAGGTAATACAGGAACGGGCTTGCAGTGATGTTGCCCATGTTCTGCACCGCAACTGCCTGCAGGTACTTCTTCCAACCCGCGTCGTCATCCTTGGCCGGGGCGACCAGCGCCTGCTGCGCTTCGACTACCGGTGCTTCTTCTTTCTTGCAGGCCGTTACAGCCAGCACCATCGAGGCGGCAAGCAGCACGCGCATCGTGTTCTTCATGATCGTTCTCCCGTTGAAAAGTGGTGTTACTGAAAAGATTTACTGCCCGCGCGCTTCGCGGGCCTTGCGCAACGCCTCAAGCACAGTGGCCGGCACGAAACCGGAGACATCCCCGCCCAGCCGCGCGATTTCACGCACCAGCGAGGAGGAAATGAAGCTGTGCTGCTCGGAGGGGGTAAGGAACAGCGTCTCCACCTCCGGAATCAGGTGGCGGTTCATGCTCGCCATCTGGAATTCGTACTCAAAATCGGACACCGCACGCAGACCACGCAGCAGCACCCCGCCGTGCACCGAGCGCACGAAGTGGGCCAGCAAGGTGTCGAAGCCGACCACTTCCACGTTGTCGTGGTGTTGCAGCGCTTCCACCGCCAACGCCACACGCAGCTCCAGCGGCAGCGTCGGGCCCTTGGAGGGGCTCTGCGCCACGCCGACCACCACCTTCTCGAACAGCGGCGCGGCGCGGTTCACCAGGTCGATGTGACCATTGGTGATCGGGTCGAAAGTGCCCGGGTATACGGCGATGCGGCGATTGGCTGAAGTCATGCGGGTTCGGTCGCGTTCATGTCGCCGCGAAGTGTAGCAGCGGCCCGGCGGTAGAGGGCATAGGCCACCTCACGGGTGTTGCCCTCGCGCCATAGCTGCCATTCGGCAGGCAGCTGCAATGCCGCATCAACCGGCGCCTCAAGGTACAACCAGGCGTCGGCGGCCAGATGCCTGGGCAGGCGTGCGATCACCTGGTCCCACAAGCCGCCGGCAAAAGGAGGGTCCAGGAACACCACATCGGCCTGCGCGGGAGCGGCAGCACCCAACCATTGCAGCGCATCACCGGCGACCACCTCAACCTGCTCCCCCGCCCCCAGCCGCCCGACCACAGCACGCAGCGCCGCCACCAGCTGCGAATCGCGCTCCACCAACTGGGCAGATGCCGCCCCCCGCGATACCGCCTCAAGCCCCAGCGCGCCACTGCCGGCAAACAGGTCCAGGACACGCGCGCCCGGCAATTTGGGCATCAACCAGTTGAACAGGGTCTCGCGGACCCGGTCGCTGGTCGGACGCAGACCCGGCAATTCAGGCACCTGCAAACGGGTATTTCGCCAGCGGCCACCGACGATGCGCACCTGGCCGGTGCCGACCGGCGCCTTGCCACGGGCCGGACTCATCCTCCCCGCACCAGCAAAACCAAGGACAAAACGCGGCAAATCAAATACATCGGCAACCCGGGTCCACCAGCTTCAAGTGCTGCAGATGATAGACCAGCGCCCACCCCTGCCGCGCCTGACTTGAAATTGGCCCATTCACCCTTACCCAAGCTGCAGCCGTCGCGCAGCTGCGCGCCCCATCAGCAACGGAGCACCCGACCGATGACCAACCCGAATCACAAGGAAACCCGCGGTTTCCAGACCGAGGTGAAGCAGCTGCTGCACCTGATGATCCACTCGCTGTACTCGAACAAGGAAATCTTCCTGCGCGAGCTGGTGTCCAATGCCGCCGACGCCGCCGACAAGCTGCGTTTCGAAGCGCTGACCCAGCCCGAGCTGCTCGAAGGCGGCGCGCCGCTGCGCATCCGCATCGAGGCCGACCCGGCCGCGCGCACCCTGACCATCGACGACAACGGCATCGGCCTGAGCCGCGATGAGGCCATCGCCCACCTCGGCACCATCGCCAAGTCGGGCACCGCCGAGTTCCTGAAGAACCTGTCCGGTGACCAGAAGAAGGACTCCAACCTGATCGGCCAGTTCGGCGTGGGCTTCTATTCGGCCTTCATCGTTGCCGACCAGGTCGACGTCTACAGCCGCCGCGCTGGCCTGCCGGCCAGCGAGGGCGTGCATTGGTCGTCCAGGGGCGAAGGCGAGTTCGAGGTCGAGACCATCGACAAGCCCGAGCGCGGCACCCGCATCGTGCTGCACCTGAAGGAAGGCGAAGACAGCTATACCGATGGCTGGCAGCTGCGCAGCCTGATCAAGAAGTACTCCGACCACATCGGCCTGCCGATCGAGCTGCAGAAAGAACACCACGGCGACGACGCCGACAAGCCGGCCACGCCGGAGTGGGAGACCGTCAACCGCGCCAACGCACTGTGGACCCGCGCCAAGTCCGAGATCACGGACGAGGAGTACAAGGAGTTCTACAAGCACATCGCCCACGACCCCACCGATCCGCTGGCCTGGACCCACAACAAGGTCGAGGGCAAGCTGGAGTACACCTCGCTGCTGTACACCCCGGGCCGCGCGCCGTTCGACCTTTACCACCGCGACGCACCCAAGGGCCTGAAGCTCTATGTGCAGCGCGTTTTCATCATGGACCAGGCCGAGCAGTTCCTGCCGCTGTACCTGCGCTTCATCAAGGGCGTGGTCGATTCAAACGACCTGCCGTTGAACGTGTCGCGTGAAATCCTGCAGTCCGGCCCGGTGATCGACTCGATGAAGTCGGCGCTGACCAAGCGTTCGCTGGACATGCTGGAGAAGCTGGCCAAGGACAAGCCGGAGGACTATGCCGGCTTCTGGAAGAACTTCGGCCAGGTGCTGAAGGAAGGCCCGGCCGAGGATTACGGCAACCGCGAGAAGGTCGCCGGCCTGCTGCGCTTCGCCTCCACCCATGACGGCAGCGGCGAGCAGAGTGTCGCGCTGGCCGATTACGTCGGTCGCATGATCGAAGGCCAGGACAAGCTCTATTACCTGACCGGCGAGAGCTACCAGCAGGTCAAGGACAGCCCGCACCTGGAGGTGTTCCGCAAGAAGGGCATCGAAGTGCTGCTGATGACCGACCGCATCGATGAGTGGCTGATGAGCTACCTCAACGAGTTCGATGGCAAGTCCTTTGTCGATATCGCCCGTGGCGACCTGGACCTGGGCAAGCTGGAGACCGAAGAGGACAAGAAGGCACAGGAAGAAGTCGCCAAGACCAAGGAAGGCCTGGCCACGCGCCTGAAGACCGCGCTGGGCGAGGAAGTGGCCGAAGTCCGCGTCTCGCACCGCCTTACCGATTCGCCGGCGATCCTGGCCATCGGCGAGCAGGACCTGGGCCTGCAGATGCGCCAGATCCTGGAAGCCAGCGGCCAGAAGGTGCCGGACAGCAAGCCGGTATTCGAGTTCAACCCGGGCCACCCGCTGATCGAGAAGCTGGATGCCGAGCCCGACATGGACCGCTTCAACGACCTGGCCCACGTCCTGTTCGACCAGGCCGCGTTGGCCGCTGGCGACAGCCTGAAGGACCCGGCCGGCTACGTCCGCCGCTTGAACAAGCTGCTGCTGGAACTGTCGGCCTGACGACCCGCACCCTCCCTTAGCGCAGCGAAGGGAGGGCTGCCCTGTAGTGCCGAGCCATGCTCGGCAGGGGCTTTCCCGGCAACTCCTGTAGTGCCGAGCCATGCTCGGCAGAAGCTTTCCCGGCAACTCCTGTAGTGCCGAGCCATGCTCGGCAGGGGCTTTGCCGATAAACCCACAAAGCTGCCCTCACCCCAACCCCTCTCCCGTGAACGGGAGAGGGGCTTCAATCAACAACGGCCCGTAGTGCCGAGCCATGCTCGGCAGAAGCTTTCCCGCTGAAGCCCAAAGCCGCCCTCACCCCAACCCCTCTCCCGTGAACGGGAGAGGGGCTTCAATCAACTGCCCTTGCGCTAGCCTCATGCCGGCCAAGTGACCGCCGGTGGTAACATAGACATCTGATTTCAGGCCTTTTTCCTCCATGTTCAGCTTTTTCCGCCGCAAAAAGACCGACGACGCCCAACAGTCCGCCAAGCCGTCCACGCTGAGCGCCGAGGAACTGGCCGCCGCCTTCCCACAAGCACCCTCGGCACAGGCCCCCCTGCCAGCAGAACCGTCGCCGGCCGAAGTACCCGTGGCAGCACCGGCAACTGAAGTTGCCGCCGCACCCGTAGCCACGCCTGAGCAGGCTGTCGAAGTCGAAGTCGAAGCCGCGCCTGTCGCCGCAGCCATGCCGGCCGCAGCCCCCATTGCCGCCGAATCACCCTCGCCTGCAATCTCGCCTGCGATTGTCGAACCTGTCGTCGTCGCCCTTGCCGCCCCGACACCTGCACCTGCAGCACCCGCACCCGCACCCGTTGTGGCCGAGATCAGCAACGCCAACGACTCCGACGCAGCGCTGATTCCAGCCAACGCCGCACCTGCTGCCCCGGCCGGCAAGCTCGGCTGGCGCGACCGCCTACGCAACAGCAGCTTCGCGCGCAGCTTCGGCGGCCTGTTCTCGCGCAACCCCAAGCTCGACGACGACCTGCTCGACGAAATTGAAACCGCCCTGATCACCGCCGACGTCGGTGTGCCGGCCACCACCGCGCTGGTGGAAAACCTGCGCAAGCGGATGAAGTCGCGCGAATTCGCCGACGCCAACGCCTTGCTGGCGGCACTGCGTGCCGACCTGATCGCACTGCTGCAGCCGGTCGCCAAGCCGCTGGTCATCGACACCAATGCAAAACCATTCGTGATCCTTACCGTCGGCGTCAACGGCGTCGGCAAGACCACCACCATCGGCAAGCTGGCCAAGCGCTTCAAGGACCAGGGCCATAGCCTGATGCTGGCCGCCGGCGACACCTTCCGCGCCGCCGCCGTCGCCCAGCTGCAGATCTGGGGCGAGCGCAACGGCGTCGCCGTGGTCGCCCAGGGCCAGAACGCCGATGCCGCATCGGTCGCCTTTGATGCCCTGCAGGCCGGCAAGGCGCGCGGCACCAGCGTGCTGATCGCCGACACCGCCGGCCGCCTGCATACCCAGACCGGGCTGATGAACGAGCTGAGCAAGATCCGCCGCGTGCTGGGCAAGATCGACGACACCGCACCGCACGAAGTCCTGATGGTGATCGACGGCACCACCGGCCAGAACGCACTCTCGCAGCTGCGCCAGTTCCACGCCGCTGCCGGCGTCACCGGCCTGGTGGTCACCAAGCTGGACGGCACCGCCAAGGGCGGCGTGGTATTCGCACTGGCCCGCGAGTTCGGCATCCCGATCCGCTTCGCCGGCATCGGCGAGCGCCCGGAAGACCTGCGCGTGTTTGACGCCGAAGCCTTCGTCGATGCGCTGCTGCCGCAGGCCTTGGGCGGCAACTGATCCAAAGCCCCTCTCCCACCGGGAGAGGGGTTGGGGTGAGGGTAAGCTCTACGAGCAGAAGCAAGAGCTCCCCTCATCCGCCCCTTCCGGGGCATCCCCGCCTTCGCGGGGACAGGCTCTTCTCCCGTAAACGGGAGAAGGGACTAGCTGCAATCGCCAGCCATCGCCTGCGAGCCCATGCCCAACTTCCCCAGCCAACTCCTGACCTGGTTCGACCAGCACGGCCGCCACGATCTGCCCTGGCAGCATCCGCGCTCGCCCTACCGGGTGTGGCTGTCGGAAATCATGTTGCAGCAGACCCAGGTCGCCACGGTCATCCCGTACTTCCAGCGCTTCGTGCAGTCCTTCCCTACGCTGGCCGACCTTGCCGCTACCGACAACGATACGTTGATGGCGCATTGGGCCGGCCTGGGCTACTACGCGCGCGCGCGCAACCTGCATGCCGCAGCCAGACAATGCGTCGAGCTGCATGGCGGCGAACTGCCGCGCGATTTCGATGCCCTGCTTGCCCTGCCCGGCATTGGCCGCAGCACCGCCGGCGCCATCCTCAGCCAGGCCTGGAACGACCCGTTCGCGATCCTCGATGGCAACGTCAAGCGCGTCTTGACGCGCTATCACGGCATCAGCGGCTTTCCCGGCCTGCCCGCCATCGAGAAACAACTGTGGGCGCAGGCCCAGGCCCATGTCGCACAGGTACCGGCCGGGCGCATGGCCGACTACACCCAGGCGCAAATGGACTTCGGCGCCACCCTGTGCACGCGGGCAAAGCCCGCCTGCATCCTGTGCCCGCTGCAGAACAGTTGCGCCGCGCATGCGCAGGGTCTGGTCGATGCACTGCCAACCCCCAAACCCAGCAAGGTGCTACCCGAACGCGAGGCCAGTGCGCTGCTGCTGGAAGATGCACAAGGCCGCATCCTGTTGCTCAAGCGCCCTCCCACCGGCATATGGGCCTCGCTGTGGACCTTGCCGCAGGCCGAGACCGACACCGAACTACGCGAATGGTTTGGCGCCACGGTGAAGGGCGATTACGACAACGCCGACGAGCTGCCGCTGATCGTGCACACCTTCAGCCACTACCGCCTGCATCTGCAGCCACTGCACCTGCGCAAGGTCGCACTCAAGTCCAAGGTCGGTGACAATGCCGATCTACGCTGGGTAGCGCGTGACGAACTGGCCGCACTCGGCCTTCCCGCCCCCATCCGCAAACTGCTGGATCGTCATCCGGCGCATTGATTCGACAGGACCCCACCATGCCCCGCTCCGTCTTCTGCCAATACGAACAACGCGAAACCGAGGGCCTGGATTTCGTGCCCTATCCGGGCGAACTGGGCCAACGCATTTTTGCCAACATCGGCAAGCAGGCCTGGGCCGCTTGGCTGGCGCACCAGACCATGCTGATCAACGAAAACCGGCTGTCGCCGCGCGACCCCAAACACCGCGCCTTCCTCGAGGAAGAGCTGGTGAAGTACCTGTTCGCCGGCGGCGCGGAAAAGCCGGCCGGCTACGTCGCGCCGGAAGTGGAATAAAGCCGGACCCCTGTAGTGCCGAGCCATGCTCGGCAGGGGCATTCCCCGCGCCCCTGTAGTGCCGAGCCATGCTCGGAAGGAGCTTTACCGGCGGCGGTTGATCCGTGCATGAAGGCCCCTGCCGAGCAGGGCTCGGCACTACAGGGGGTGCTTCAATTCGTTTCGCGGCCCTGATCTGCGGCACGCTCGGAAATCTTGGCTTCACGCAGCTCCTTTTCAGAGGAGCGCAAGGCCTTCACGTCCAGCGGCTGGATGCTTTCGATCCGGCATGGCACATGGGCCATCGGCCCGGCACCATGCACGATGACGCGGTCAAACCGTGCCGACACCTGCCCCAACATATTGGTCACGGTGATCGCCGGCGAAAACGACAGGTCCGTACACGGCCCGCTCAGATTCAACAGCCAGGCTTCATTCGGGCGTGTCCATACCGCCAACGCGCTATCACCGAGCTCGGTCCAGCCGTTGAGCGAGCCGAAATACCGGAAGCTGTTGACCGGCTCACCAGCATGCGCGCGATACAGCTCAAGGCGCTCGGCGCTGGTCAATTTGCCGGTGGTCGCACACCCGCCAAGAACAACGGCAAGCAACGTCGCAACAAGTACTTTCTTCATGGCAGCAATCCTCTTTGAAGGAAACAACCTGGTTCCATGACCGCAAGCACCAACCAGAGCATGGTAGTCCCTTGGCGATCAGGGGACTACATCCGCCAAATACCGCCTAGACCCCACTGCTGGCCAGTTCATGCAACCGCCCCTGGCGCAACTCCAACACACGGTCCAGCTTGCGCGCCAGACTGCGGTCATGAGTGACCAGAACCAGGCTGGTGCGGTGGACGCGGTTCAACTCAAGCATCAGATCGAACACGGTCGCGGCGGTCTTGTCGTCCAGATTGCCGGTGGGCTCGTCGCCAAGCACGCAGCCTGGCTGGTTGACCAGGGCACGCGCGACCGCGGTACGTTGACGTTCGCCTCCGGACAGCTCGCCCGGCTTGTGATCCAGGCGGTGGCCCAGCCCAACCGATTCCAGCAGCGCCTTGGCGCGGACGCTGGCACCGGCCGGGTCACTGCCTCCCAGCATCACCGGAATCATCACATTCTCAAGCGCGGTGAATTCCGGCAGCAGGTGATGAAACTGGTAGACGAAGCCCAGTGAGCTGTTGCGCAGCTTGCCGCGCGCGGCATCAGACAGCGCCGACATCCGCTGACCGGCGACATAGACCTCGCCGGCAGTGGGAATATCCAAGCCGCCCAACAGGTGCAGCAAGGTGCTCTTGCCTGCGCCCGAGGCGCCCACGATGGCCACGGTTTCGCCCGCGGCCACGTTCAAATCCAGGCCGTCGAACACCGGCGTGTGCATCTTGCCTTCGGCGTAGGTCTTGCCCAGTCCCTCGGCGCGGATTACCGATTCCATCAATGCGTTCTCATTCATAGCGCAGCGCCTCCGCCGGCTGGGTGCGGGCTGCGCGCCACGCCGGGTACAGGGTCGCGGCAAAGCTCATCAGCAGCGCCACCACGGTGATCACCACGATGTCGCCGGTCTGCATGTCGGTCGGCAGGCCGGTGATGTAGTACACATCTTCCGGCAGCAGCTTGATGTTGAAGATGCTCTCGATCAGGCCAAGGATGCGTTCCAGATTGAGGGTCAAGGTGATGCCGCTGATCACGCCGACAAGGGTGCCGAACACACCGATCAAGGTGCCCTGCACCATGAACACCTGCATCACTCCGCCCGGCGTCAGGCCCAGGGTACGCAGGATGGCGATATCAGCCTGCTTGTCGGTGACCAGCATCACCTGCGAGGACACCAGGTTGAATGCGCCCATCGCCACGATCAGCGACAGCAGGATGCCCATCACCGTCTTTTCCATGCGCAGCGAGTGGTAGAGATTTGCGTTCTCCTGCGTCCAGTCACTCACCCGATAGTAACCGTTCAGGTTGACCGCCAGATCGCGGGCCACGGTATAGGCCTGGTCCATGTCGTGCATTTTCAGGCGCACGCCGGTAACACCGTCCATGCGCAGCACCCGCTCCATGTCCTGCATGTTGGTGAAGGCGACGCCGCGGTCGACTTCATTGGAGCCGGCCTCGAAGATGCCGCTGACCTTGAAGCGCTTGACCCGCGGCATGGCGCCCATCGGCGTGCCCTGCACCTCGGCCAGCGTCGCCACGACACTGTCGCCGACATCCACGCCCAACCAGATCGCCAGCTCCTTGCCGACCACCATGTTGAATTCGCCGGGCTGCAGGCTGTCCAGCTTGCCCTTGGTCATCTTCTCGGCCAGCACCGAGACCTTGGACTCCTGCGCCGGGTCAACGCCCTGGATGATCGCGCCCTGCACCCGCAGGCCGCTCAACATGCCCTGGATCTCGATATACGGTGCGGCACCGGCCACGCGCGGATCCTTGGTCGCCACGTCGATGGCGTGCTGCCAGTTGGCCATCGGCTCGCCATCGGCGCTGACCGTGGCATGGGCCGACATCTGCAGCAGGCGGTCGCGGATCTCCTTCTGGAAGCCACTCATCACCGCCAACGTGGTGATCAGCACCATCACCCCGAGCGCGATGCCGAGGATGGACGCCATGGAGATGAAGGAAATGAAGCCGTTGCGGCGCTTGGCGCGCAGATAGCGCAATCCGATTGCGACAGGTAAGGGTTTGAACATGCGTGTCTGCCCGTGAACTGGCAGCTATGGTGCCACTCCCGGCGGCTGGCGGGAAACGCCATGTGCCTTTACGGCCAGTCGCAGTTCACGTCGCCGCGCACGCGGCAAGGTATCCGGCCAGAACAGCAGCTGCCGGCACCGCCGGCCCGATCGCCAGCGCAACACCAGCAGCGGCCCCCGCTCCAGCAACTCGACCCGCTCCATCGGCATTCCATCGACGCTGGGCACTGCCGGCGGCGACGGTATCAGCAGTTTGCATCCGGGCCTGCGCGACTCCGTCCGCGCCTGCATCAGCCCCAGGGCAAACGCGCACGCTGCCGACGGCCAGGCCAGCGCGGGCGGCAGATCACAGTTCAACAGGGAAACGGCGGCGAGCGCCGCCAGGCCTGACAACGCGCCGGTCAACCAGCGCGACGGGCGCCACTCATACCGGAAGGGCGCGGATGTAACTGATGAGCGCTGCCTGCGACGCATCCGGACAGGCCTCGTAGCCCATGGACCAGCGCCACAACTTATCGTCTTCGGTCTCCAGCAACTGCAGGAAAACCTCGCGTTCGGCGGCAGGTGCATCCAGCCAGCGGCGGTCAAGATAACGGCCGAACAGCTGATCAAGCTCACGCATGCCGCGCCGGCAGCGCCAGCGCAGCTTCTTCAACAGGATTTCGTCTTCGGTCTGCATGGCTCTGAGCTCAAGCCCCTCTCCCGTTTACGGGAGAGGGGTTGGGGTGAGGGCAGCTCCTGGAGGAATTCATCCAGACCGCCACTCAACATTCAACAAAGGCAGCGTCAAAAGCTCCCCTCATCCGCCCCTTCGGGGCCCCTTCTCCCGCACGCGGGAGAAGGGAGAACAACTGCACATCAAGAGCTGGAACCCCAGCTTGCACCGGGGCAAGCCCGCATCAAGCGCGGCGCGCCATCATCAGCTTCTTGATCTCGGCAATTGCCAGTGCCGGGTTCAGGCCCTTCGGGCAAGTGCGTGCGCAGTTCATGATGGTGTGGCAGCGGTACAGCTTGAACGGATCTTCCAGATCGTCCAGGCGTGCGCCGGTGTCTTCATCGCGCGAATCGATGATCCAGCGATAGGCCTGCAGCAGGATCGCCGGGCCCAGGTAACGCTCGCCGTTCCACCAGTAGCTCGGGCAGCTGGTCGAGCAGCAGGCGCACAGGATGCACTCGTACAGGCCGTCCAGCTTCTTGCGGTCGTCCGGCGACTGCAGGCGTTCGCGGTCTGCCGGTGCCGGGGTCTGGGTGCGGATCCACGGCTTGATCGAGGCGTACTGCGCGTAGAAGTGGGTCAGGTCCGGAACCAGGTCCTTGACCACGTCCATGTGCGGCAGCGGGTAGATCGGCACCTCGGCCTTGCCGCAATCGGCGATGGCGCGGGTGCAGGCCAGGGTGTTGGTGCCGTCGATGTTCATCGCGCACGAACCGCAGATGCCCTCGCGGCAGGAACGACGGAAGGTCAGGGTCGGATCAATCTCATTCTTGATCTTGATCAGCGCGTCCAGAACCATCGGGCCGCACGCATCGAGATCGATCTCGTAGGTGTCGGTGCGCGGATTCTGGTTGTCGTCGGGGCTCCAGCGGTAGATCTTGAAGGTACGCGTGTTCTTCGCACCGCTCTTGGCGGGGAAGTGCTTGCCCTTGGTCAACCGGGAGTTCTTCGGGAGTGCAAATTCAGCCATGTTCGTAAGTTCCCCGGATCAGTAGACGCGCGGCTTCGGCGGCACCACGGACACGTCATCGCTGAGCGTGTACATGTGCACCGGGCGGTAATCGAAGCTGCACTTGCCCTTGTCGTCGACAGTGACCAGCGTGTGCTTCTGCCAGTTGACGTCGTCGCGGTCCGGGTAGTCCTCGTGCGCGTGGGCGCCACGGCTTTCCTTGCGCTGCTCGGCCGAGTTGATGGTCGCCACCGCGTTGAGCAGCAGGTTGTTCAGCTCGTAGGTTTCGATCAGGTCCGAGTTCCAGACCAGCGAGCGGTCGGAAACCTTGACATCCTGGAACGAGTCGAACACTTCGGCCATCTTCTGGCAGCCTTCTTCCAGCGACTTGCTGGTGCGGAACACCGCTGCATCGTTCTGCATGGTGCGCTGCATGCGGTCACGGATGACCGAGGTCGGCGTATCGCCATTGGCATGACGCAGCTTGTCCAGCAGGCCCAGCGCCTTGTCGCAGGCGTCGGACGGCAGGGTCTTGTGCGGCGCACCCGGCTTGATCGTCTCGGCGCAGCGGTTGGCCACGGCGCGACCGAACACCACCAGGTCGAGCAGCGAGTTGGAACCCAGACGGTTTGCACCGTGCACGGACACGCAGGCCGCTTCGCCGATGGCGTACAGGCCCGGCACCACCGCATCGGGGTTGTCGCCGACCTTGCGCACCACTTCACCGTGGTAGTTGGTCGGGATGCCGCCCATGTTGTAGTGGACGGTCGGGATGACCGGGATCGGCTGCTTGTGCACGTCCACGCCCGCAAAGATGCGCGCGCTTTCGGCGATACCCGGCAGCTTCTCGTCGATCACGCCCGGGCCCAGGTGGGTCAGGTCGAGCAGGATGTGATCCTTGTGCTCGCCGACGCCGCGGCCTTCGCGGATTTCGATGGTCATCGAACGCGACACCACGTCACGCGATGCCAGATCCTTGTAATGCGGTGCGTAGCGCTCCATGAAGCGCTCGCCACTGCTGTTGCGCAGGATGCCGCCCTCGCCTCGCACACCTTCGGTGATCAGGCAGCCGGCGCCATAGATGCCGGTCGGGTGGAACTGCACGAATTCCATGTCCTGCAGCGGCAGGCCGGCACGGGCCACCAGGCCGCCGCCGTCACCGGTACAGGTGTGCGCCGAGGTGGCGCTGAAGTAGGCACGGCCGTAGCCGCCGGTTGCCAGCACCACACCCTGCGAACGGAACAGGTGCAGGGTGCCTTCGGCCATGTCCAGGGCGAGCACGCCGCGGCAGACGCCTTCGTCGTCGAAAATCAGGTCGAGTGCGAAGTACTCGATCATGAACTGCGCGTTGTGCGCCAGCGACTGCTGGTACAGGGTGTGCAGGATGGCGTGGCCGGTACGGTCGGCGGCAGCGCAGGTACGCTGCGCGGACGGGCCTTCACCGTACTTGGTGGTCATGCCACCGAACGGACGCTGGTAGATCTTGCCTTCTTCGGTACGCGAGAACGGAACGCCGTAGTGTTCCAGCTCGATGATGGCCGGGATGGCCTCACGGCACATGTACTCGATGGCGTCCTGGTCGCCCAGCCAGTCCGAGCCCTTGATGGTGTCGTAGAAGTGGTAGCGCCAATCGTCCTCGCCCATGTTGGCCAGCGCGGCGGAAATACCGCCCTGCGCTGCCACGGTGTGCGAGCGGGTCGGGAAGACCTTGGTGATGCACACGGTCTGCAGGCCCTTCTGGGCCAGGCCAAACGTTGCACGCAGGCCAGCGCCACCGGCGCCGACGACGACCATGTCGACCTTGTGTTCAGTAATGTTGTAAGCGGACATGTATCAGTTCCCAAACGCGATGCGGGCGACCGCAAAGATGCTGACGATGGCGCCGAGCACGGCGACGAACTTGACCGTGGTCTGCAAGGCCAGGGCCATCAGCGAGTTGTGGATGTAGTCCTCCAGGACCACCTGCAGGCCAAGCTGGGCGTGCCAGAACATGGCGACCAGGAAGCCGCCCAGCAGGATCGCGTTCCACGGCTTGGAAATGGTTTCCACAGCGGTAACGTAATCGGCACCCATCAGGCTCAGCACCAGGCACAGGAACCAGATGGTCAGTGCGACCAGGGCGGTTGCAGTCAGGCGCTGGTGAACGAAGTGCTCGGTGCCGGACTTGGCGCTGCCAAGCCCACGCGCGTTCTTCAACGGGGTACGGTACTTGCTCATGCGCCAGCTCCCATGCAGACGTAGGCCCAGATCAGCGCGGTCAGCACCAGCGAAGCGATCACCGACATCCAGCTGCTGCGGATGAAGGTGGCCTTGGCGTAGCCGATGGCGAAGTCCTGCACGATATGACGAATGCCATTGCACAGGTGGTAGGCGAAGCACCAGCTCCAACCGAACAGGATCACCTTGCCGTACCAGGCACCGGCATGGGTGGTGAAGCAGTTCCAGGACTCAGGGCCCATCATCAGGGCGAACAAGCCGCCTGCGATGATCAGGGAACCGACAGTCAGAATGATGCCGGTTACTCGATGCAGGATCGAGGTGGCCATCTGGATCTGCCAGCGATACACCTGCAGGTGCGGAGAAAGGGGGCGGGGTCTGTTCGCCATTCGCTGACTCGTATCTCGGCTGGGCGGCTCAATGCCGCGTTGGCTCAACGCTGCTCAGAAATCGATGCAGCGCCCGTTTTTCTCCCAATCGCCATACCGCACCGGATCAAGTCCGCCGCGGCCGCCTATTTCCTGGGGCACCGGAGTCACCTCGGGAAGCGGCTGCTTCGCGGGGACCAACGGGGCTTCAGCTTCGGGCTCGGGAGTGGGGGTTGTTTGGCCTATCATTAGTGGTCTCGCAACGCACAAATTTTAGTCCTCAGTCACGTGTCTGACAACCTCGCCCCTGCTTTCACCGGTTTCCGCACACTTTCCAAGGCTCAGATCGTGAGCCTTGCGGGAGCCGATGCGGTCGCTTTCGCCCAAGCTCAGTTCGCCAATGACGTGCCCTCGCTGGCCGACGGTCACTGGCAATGGAGCGCCTGGCTGACCGCCAAAGGCCGCGTGCTGTCTATCTTTCAGCTGCTACGGGTGGACGCACAGACCCTGCTGCTGATCTGCCACGACGGCGGTGCCGAGGCCATGGCCGAGCAGTTGCGACGTTTTGTATTCCGCCGCAAGGTCGTCATCAGCCATGCCAGCGCGCTGGCAGTGAACGCGGCGCTGGATGTGCCCGCCGCGGCGCATGGCGCGCAATTGGCGCAGCTGGCCGATGCGGTCATCGAGCTGGATGTGGGTAGTGCGGAGGTTCCACGCACCCTGCAGATCAGCAGCGTGGCCGCTGCCGTCGACGACACGGCTGAATTGGCCTGGCGCCAGTCCGACCTGCGTTTCGGCCTGCCGCGCCTGGATGATGCCCAGCGCGAGCAGTGGACGCCGCAACAGCTCGGACTGGACCGACTGAACGCCTATAGCGTCAAGAAAGGCTGCTATCCCGGCCAGGAAATCGTTGCCCGCACCCACTTCCTGGGCAAGGCCAAACGCTCGCTGGCACTACTGGAATGCGCATCATTCGCAAATTCTGGTGCCGCGGTCCAACATGGCGAAAGCAACATCGGCACCATTGCAAGCGTGGCCGGCCCGCTTGCACTGGCTGTACTGCCCCTGGAATTGCCGGAAGGGCAGCTTCTGGTCAATGGCGAGGCCGCCAGCATCCAGCCGCTGCTGGAAGGCCTGGCCCGCTGAGACCCTGTAGTGCCGAGCTATGCTCGGCTGAGGCTTTACCGGTAGAGCCTCTACCGAGCATGGCTCGGCACTACACGGCATTCCCGGTAGAGCCTCTGCCGAGCATGGCTCGGCACTACATGGCATTTCCGGTAGAGCCCCTGCCGAGCATGGCTCGGCACTACATGGCATTTCCGGTAGAGCCCCTGCCGAGCATGGTTCGGCACTACATGGCATTTCCGGTAGAGCCCCTGCCGAGCATGGCTCGGCACTACCGGTCAGGTTCCGGCTTCGATGCGATTGCCACTGGCCACTTCAAAAAAATGCAGCTTCGGTGCGCTCACCTCAACTGCGATCTCCTGCCCAACCTGCGGCAGCTGCTGCGGCGGCACCCGCATGACCAGCGCCTGCTCGCCATAGCGCAGATTGACGAAAATCTCGTTGCCTACCGGCTCCACACCTTCGATGCGCGCATTGAACGCCGCCGGAGCATTGCCAGGCTGCAGATGCTCAGGCCGCACGCCTACAACCAACGGCTTGCCAATCCACTCCGCGCCCAGCGCGACAGCGCCCAACGCCACTTCGCCGCCCTCGTCCAGCCGCAGCACCGCAGCACCCGCGGCATTGCGCTGCACCTGCCCACGCAACATGTTCATCGCGGGGCTACCGAGAAAACCCGCAACAAACAGATTGACCGGCCTGTCATACAGCGCCATCGGCGTGTCTATCTGCTGGATCACGCCTTCGTTGAGCACGACGATGCGCTGCCCCAGCGTCATCGCCTCGACCTGGTCATGGGTGACATAGATCATCGTGGTACCGAGCTTGCGATGCAGTTGCGCGATCTCGGTGCGCACCGAATGACGCAGCTTCGCGTCCAGGTTGGATAGCGGTTCGTCCAGCAGGAACACCTCCGGCTCGCGTACCAGCGCACGGCCAAGTGCAACGCGCTGGCGCTGACCACCTGACATCGCGCGCGGCAGTTTGTCCAGCATCGATGTCAGGCCCAGCGAATCGGCGGCATCCTGTACACGACGCTGCACCTCGGCCTTGTCATGCCCACGCAGCTTCAAGCCGAAGCCCAGGTTCTCTGCAACAGTCATATGCGGGTAGAGCGCGTAGTTCTGGAACACCATCGCGATGTCCCGATCCTTCGGCGCGACGTCATTCACCACCCGCTCGCCGATGCGCAGGCTACCGGCCGTGATCTCCTCCAGCCCCGCCACCATTCGCAGCAGTGTGGACTTGCCACAGCCCGATGGCCCCACCAGCACCATCAACTCACCATCGGCGATGTCGAAACTGGCGCCGGCCACGGCCACCTGACCGTTGTCATACACCTTGCGCACACTGTCGAATTGAACCTTGGCCATCACTACCTCGTCGCGAATCGAAACCTGGCGCTGCAGAACACTTGCGTTACAGCAAGAGAACAGTTTCCTGCAATCGTATACATCCGAAACATTGTGCACGGTAAGCATATTCATATGGCACCATCGCAGTCGCTCTTACATGGCACCTGCGCTCCGCTGCACGGACCCGCTTCCGCCTTCTTGGCATGCTGCATTGCACAAGCCCAGGTTGCCCACGCCCGCCCCCTCGCGCCGATGGACGCGGACGTCCCCATCGCGGCGCAGGCCTTGAAGACGAACAATTGACAACGATGTCATCCGCACCCGAAACTCGCGCAATGCACGACACCCTCTTCCTGTTCGGTGCCACAGGCGATCTGGCCCAGCGTTATCTGTTCCCGTCCCTGCTACGCCTGCTTGGCGACGGCCTACTTCCTGAAGATTTCCGCGTCCGTGCGCTGGCCTTGTCGCCGCATGACACCGAGAAGTTCCGCGACATCCTGCGCCCACGGCTGGAAGCCGCGATGCCCCATGCCAGCCAGGAGGACATCGGCAACCTGCTCAACCGCATCGACTATCGCTCGGTGGACCTGCGCAATGCCGAATCGGTCGCCGAGGCGGTCAAGGACCTGGTGCACCGCAAGTGCGTGAGTTATCTGGCGATCCCGCCGGGCCTGTACATCTCCACCTGCGAAGGCCTGGCACTGGGCGGCGCGCTGGCTGCACCCAACCGCCTGATGCTGGAGAAGCCGATCGGCTCGGACAGCGACAGTGCCGAGGAGATCCTGCAGTCCATCGGCCAGCTGATCGACGAAGACCGCGTGTTCCGCCTGGATCACTACCTGGGCAAGGCGGCGGTGCAGAACCTGATGGCACTGCGCTTCGGCAACACCTTGCTGGAAGCGGTGTGGAACCGTAACTACATCGCCTCGGTGCACATCCTCGTCGCCGAGAGCGACGGCGTGGATGGCCGCGACTCCTATTACTCACGTTCCGGCGCCCTGCGCGACATGGTGCAGAGCCATATCCTGCAGCTGCTGTGCCTGGTCGCGATGGAGCCGCCGGCATCGCTGGAAGCCGACCGCATCCGCGACGAGAAGGTGAAGGTGCTGCGCGCCCTGCGACCGCTCGACGCCAAGCACGCGGCCAAGGACAGCGTGCGCGGTCGCTACACCGCCGGCACCATCAACGGCCAGCCCGCGCAGGCCTACCAGCCGCCGGAAGGCAGTGAAGCGGAAACCTTTGTCGGCGTCACCGCGCATATCGACAACTGGCGCTGGGCCGGCGTGCCCTTCCATCTGGTTACCGGCAAGCGCCTGCCCGAGCGCACGACCCGCATCGAGGTCAACCTCAAGCCGGTGACGCATTGGTTGTTCGAGCGCCCCGACCGCAAGAACGCAACCCCCAACCGCCTGACCTTCCAGTTGCAGCCGCAGGAGAACATCCAGCTCGGCCTGATGAGCTCGCTGGCCGGCCCGGAATGGGGCGCACTGGAACTGCAGCCGCTGGAGCTGGAACTGTCGGTTCCCACCGGCCTGCACCGTCGCATCGCCTACGAACGCCTGTTCCTGGATGCGTTCAACGGCAACCACGCCCTGTTTGTGCGCGATGACGAAGTACGCGCGGCCTGGGCCTGGATCGACAGCGTCAGCGACGCCTGGAAGGCTGCCGACCTGCCGATGCAGCCCTACCCCGCCGGTGGCTGGGGCCCGCAGCTGGCGCAGGATTTCCTACCCGAATCCATCGCCGCCGACGCCGGTCCGGAGCAGGGGCTGTGAGCCCCAGCGCTGACCTGATACTGGTAGCGGATATTGGTGGCACCAACGCGCGCTTCGCCTTGGCCGACCGTTCCGCCACCACGCCGCTGGATCAGGGCAGCATCGACGAGTATCCGGTGGCGCAGTTCGCGTCACTGGCCGATGCCGCCGCGCATTACCTGCAGCAGCGTGGAGCCAGCGCCACCAGTGGCGTGTTCGCGGTCGCTGGCCGCGTGGATGGAGACGAAGCGCGCATCACCAATCACCCGTGGGTCATCTCGCGTGCGCGTACTGCCGAGCAGCTCGGCTTCGGGCAGCTGCACCTGATCAACGACTTCGTCGCCCAGGCCATGTCGATCGCCCTGCTCGGCGTTGACGATGTGGTGCAGGTTGGCGGTGCCGGTTGGCAACCCGCCGCCGAAGGCGAATCACGCAACTACTGCGTGCTTGGCCCCGGCACCGGCCTTGGGGTTGGCGGTCTGGTGGTACGCGATGGTCGCAACTACCCACTGGCCACCGAAGGCGGCCATGCCAGTTTTGCGCCGAACTCCCCCGAGCAGATCCGCATCCTGGAGATCCTCTCGGCGCAGTTCGGCCGTGTCTCCAACGAGCGCCTGGTCTGCGGCCCCGGCCTGGTCAATATCCATCGTGCGATCTGCGAGATCGCCGGCACCGACCCGGGCCTGCTGCAGCCGGCCGACGTCAGTGCCCGCGCTGCCGACGGCGATGCATTGGCAAGCCGTGCGGTTGAAGTGTTTCTTGAAATTTTCGGCGCCGTCGCCGGTGACGCAGTACTGGTGCAAGGCGCCTGGGACGGCGTGTTTCTCACCGGCGGACTGGTTCCGCGCCTGTTGCAGCAGCTGCAGCATTCCGGCTTCCGCCAACGCTTTGAGAGCAAGGGCCGGTTCGCCGCGACGATGTCGCAGATCCCCTCGATGGCCATCATCCACCCCTGCCCCGGGCTGCTGGGTGCCGCCGCTTATGCGCTGGACATGCAGCGCGCAACCCCTGGAGTGTCCGCATGAACGCCGCTGTTTCCGACCGCATCACACTTGTCCGCCACGCTGACGAAGAGGCCTGGACCGAAAGTGTCGCCAAGGAAATGGCAGCGCTGTTGAGTGCGGAAATCGCGCAACGCGGGCGCGCCCGCATGTTGCTGTCCGGCGGCACCACCCCGGCTCCCATCTACGAAACCTTGTCCGACCAGGGCCTGGAATGGGCACGGGTCGAGGTGGGCCTGGCCGATGAGCGCTGGCTCTCCCCGCAGGACAAGGACAGCAACGCCTGGCTGGTGCGCGACAGCTTCCTGCGCCATGCCGAAGGCGCGCATTTCGACCCGCTGGTGCGCGTTGGCCTGCCCATCGCCGAGTGCGTGCATACCGCCAATCTGCTTGCCACCCATTCGCAGCCGGCTTGCCTGGTGGTGCTGGGCATGGGCAATGACGGTCATACCGCGTCGCTGTTTCCCGGCTCGGCGGATCTAGCTCAGGCACTGCAGAGCAAACATCCCTACGCTGCTTTGGATGCGACCGGCTGTCCCGTCGCCAAGCATTGGCCACTGCGTATCACCCTGACCCCGCATGGCCTGGCTTCGGTCAACCAGCGCCTGCTGCTGCTACGTGGCAAGCAGAAGCTCGATGTGCTAAACGCCGCGCTCGCCTCCGGCGATGTCCTTGCCTACCCGATCCTTGCCGCCATCAATGCGCCCGGCAACAAGCTGCGCGTGCATTGGGCACCGTAACCCGGCAAATGGCGACTCGGGAATTGGGAATGGATAGCCCAGGTTGTTCCCCATCACCAGCGGCCTGATCCGACCGCAAACCCATCGTCCGAGCACTACCAGCAACCTCCCCCCATTCCCAGCCATAAAGCCATGCATCCTAAAATCCAAGCCATCACCGATCGCATCCGCCAGCGCAGCGCCCCGTCGCGCGCGGCTTATCTGGCCGGGATTGATGCCGCGCTGCGCGAAGGTCCGTTCCGCGCACGCCTGAGCTGCGGCAACCTGGCCCATGCCTTTGCCGCCTGCGGCCCGACCGACAAGGACCGCCTGCGCGGTGACGTGACGCCCAACCTCGGCATCATCACCTCGTACAACGACATGCTGTCGGCGCACCAGCCATTCGAGCATTACCCGGAGTTGATCCGCAATGCCGCACGCGAGCTCGGCGCTACCGCCCAGGTTGCCGGCGCGGTACCGGCGATGTGCGACGGCGTCACCCAGGGCCGTGGTGGCATGGAGCTGTCGCTGTTCTCGCGCGACGTGATTGCACAGGCAACGGCAATTGGCCTCAGCCACGACATGTTCGACGCCACCATCTATCTGGGCGTCTGCGACAAGATCGTGCCCGGCCTGTTGATCGGCGCCCTCGCCTTTGGTCACCTGCCGGCGGTGTTCGTGCCGGCCGGACCGATGACACCGGGCATCCCGAACAAGAAGAAAGCCGAAGTCCGCGAGCGCTACGCCGCCGGCGAAGCCAGCCGCGAAGAACTGCTGGAAGCCGAATCCGCCTCGTACCACGCGCCGGGCACCTGCACCTTCTATGGCACCGCCAACTCCAACCAAGTCCTGCTGGAAGCGATGGGCGTGCAGCTGCCGGGCGCCTCGTTCGTCAACCCGGAACTGCCGCTGCGCGACGCCCTCACCCGCGCCGCCACTGCACGCGCACTGGAAATCAGTGCACTGGGCAATGATTTCCGCCCGTTTGGCCATCTGATCGACGAACGCGCCATCGTCAACGCCGTGGTCGCCTTGATGGCCACCGGCGGCTCGACCAACCACACCATCCACTGGATCGCCGTCGCCCGTGCCGCAGGCATCGTGCTCACCTGGGACGACATGGACGAGCTCTCGCAGATCGTGCCGCTGTTGGCCCGCGTCTACCCGAACGGCGAAGCCGACGTGAACCGCTTTGCCGCTGCCGGTGGCCCGGGTTTCGTGTTCCGCGAACTGATGGACGCCGGCCTGATGCATGCCGATGCGACCACGATTGCAGAAGGCGGCATGCGCGCCTTCGCCCAGGAGCCGCGCCTCACCGACGGCAAGGTCAGCTACGTGCCCGCCGCTGAGGTCAGCGGTGACGAGGAGGTGGTGCGCCCCGCCTCCAATCCGTTCGAGGCCCAGGGCGGCCTGCGCCTGCTGCGCGGCAATATCGGCCGCTCGCTGATAAAGCTGTCGGCAGTGAAGCCGCAGTACCGCACCATCGAGGCGCCGGCCGTGGTCGTCGATGCGCCGCAGATCCTGAACAAGCTACACGCTGCCGGCGCGCTGCCGCAGGACTTCGTCGCCGTGGTGCGCTACCAGGGCCCACGTTCCAACGGCATGCCGGAACTGCATTCGCTGGCGCCGTTGCTGGGCCTGCTGCAGAACCAGGGGCGTCGTGTTGCACTGGTCACCGATGGCCGCCTGTCGGGCGCCTCCGGCAAGATCCCCGCCGCCATCCACGTCACCCCCGAAGCAGCACGCGGCGGCCCGATCGCACGCATCCGCGAAGGCGACCTCATTCGCCTGGACGGTGAAGCCGGCACGCTGGAAGTACTGGTCGATGCCGACGAATGGGCTGCGCGCGGCGTTGCCGCCAACACCGCGCCGGCCGGCTCGGACATGGGCCGCAACCTGTTCGCGATGAACCGCCGCATCGTCGGTCCTGCCGATCAGGGGGCTATCTCCATTTCCTGCGGCCCGGCCCGTCCCGATGGCAGCCTGTGGGACTACGACGCCGAATACGAGCTTGGCCACGACCACGCCGCAGCCGCTGCCCCCCACGAAGCCAACGACGCCTGAGATCCAGGATTCGCGAAGACTTTTATCAAAGAGGACTCCATGAACATCGCCCAATACCAGGACCGCGCCGAGCAGCTCTTGAGCGCCGCCGGCATCCTGCCAGTCGTTACCGTGCACACCCTCGACCAGGCGCGCGCGGTCAGCGCCGCCCTGCTCGAAGGCGGCCTGCCCGCGATTGAACTGACCCTGCGCACGCCGGTAGCAATGGAAGCGCTGGCCATGCTCAAGCGCGAACTGCCGGATGTGGTGGTTGGCGCAGGTACTGTATTGACCGTCGAGCAGATGCAGCGCTCGATCGACGCCGGTGCCGATTTCATCGTCACCCCGGGTACGCCCGCGCACATGGCCGACGCCTTGGCTGCCGCGCCGTTGCCGGTGGTTCCGGGCGCGGCCTCGCCGACCGAGTTGCTGGAACTGGTCGCGCGCGGCTTCCGCATCTGCAAGCTGTTCCCGGCCACGGCCGTCGGTGGCCTGGCAATGATCAAGGGCGTTGCCGGTCCGATCCCGGAGCTCAAGCTCTGCCCCACCGGCGGCATCACCGAAGCCACCGCAGGCGATTACCTGTCGCAGAAGAACGTGGTCTGCATCGGTGGCTCGTGGATGGTGCAGGACAGCTGGATCCGCAACGGTCAATGGGACGAAGTGAAGAAGTCCGCCGCCGCTGCCGCCGCCATCGTCACGCAGGCCCGCGCTGGCTGACACAAAGCAGCTTCTTTTGTAGGAGCGGCGTAAGCCGCGAAGCCGACAGCATCGAAACCACCTGCATCCACTTCCCCAGGTTCCGACCAGGAAGCGGGTACCGTGCCGGGCGTGATCTGCACGCAGCATCAGCTTCGCGGCTTACGCCGCTCCTGCAAGCATTTTCCGGGAAAGCCCCTGCCGAGCATGGCTCGGCACTACATCATTGCTCCCGACCTTTGGCCGCAAGCCAACGGGGGCGTGTTGGTTTCTTTTTTCAGACCCGACGGAAGTTCTTCCTCTCCCTCTCGTCGACTGGCCTGCGCCTCGGTATTCGAGGCGCAGTTTTTATTCCTCAACGCTTGCTGCGTTCACTGCGACGCAACTCGGCGGGAATTTCGATCTCGACTTTCGCAGGCAGGCTGCCGACATGCAGCTCATTGCCCAGCCACTGTGCCGGTTCGCCATTGATCGTCGCCTCTCCAGGCGAGCCCTCATAAGGCCATTGCAGCAACAGCCCAGCCGCTGGCAGGCGCAATCCTTCCGACACCTGCAAGGTCAGCTGCTTGTCACTGCGCTGCAGCGTGTAGCTCAACATCCCGTGCGAGGTATTCAAATCCTCTATGGCGATGCCCTTGCCCGTCAGCCAGCTGGCGGGCACGCCCGCAGCGAGCACGATCGGGCCGTCGACATCATGCTCGTACGCGAACATATCCAATGCCGAACGCACGAAATCCGAAGCCACCCAGGCATGCGGCAGGTCACCGACAAAGAACGGCTGGCGCGGCGTCGATGACACCACTTCGGCCCACTGGTTCCATGCCGGCGGCGCACGGTCCTTGAAGAAGAACTCGGTGGCTTCCCAGGCCCGTGCACGCCAGCCCAGGCGCACGAAGGCGCTCACGTTGCGCCACTCGTAGGGCGTGTAGTCCTTCCATTGCCGCTTGCCGTCTCGGCGTTCGACGAAGTTCTGCCAGTAACGCTCGAAGGTATTGTCCAGGGCGGGCTGCGGCAACCTGCCCTGCTCCCCCCCTGGCGCCAAGGCAATCGTGGTGGAGGTGGCGTCGAAGTCACCCAGCTCCACCGAGCCGGGCAGATAGTCGATCTTGTGTGCCGCCATTGCCGCCCGCAGTGAATCATCCAGGTCCTGGCGGAACTGGTCACGCGACGCAGCCATGGTCAGCGCTTCGCTTTCCAGACCCAAAGCAGCGGCCATGTCGGCTGCGTCCTTGTAACCGCGCAGCGCCCAGAAGTTGTCCCAGTACGAATGCACCGGCTTGGCCGAATAGCCTTCGTGGCTGATTGAAGCCGGCATCATGCCGTAGAAGCCGGTGTTGCGTTCACGGTTCTCCTCGGTACGCTCGCTCAGCCGCAGCTGCTCCATGTAGTTCCAGGCCTTCTGCACATGCGGCCACATCTGCTGCAGGAAGGCTGCGTCACCAGTGTGCCGCCAGTACTCCGCAATGGTGTAGATCAGCTCGCCATGACTGTCGTTCTCCGGCACCGGGTCGCTGCCGCGTGCATCCACGCAGCATGGCACCATGCCGCTCTCGAACTGATATGGCGCATACCAATCCACGTACTGGCGCACCGCATCGGCGCGCCCCATCCGCAACAGGCCTTCGGAAATCATCGCGCCATCGCGGATCCAGCTGCGCGCATAGGAACGTGTCCCGGGCTGCAGGCTGGGTCCAACCCGTGAGATCAGCATATGGGCGAGCGCGGTCCGCAGCGTATTTGCCAACGGCTGACCCGCCTCGGGCACGCGCAGCTTGAGCTGGTCGAGCTTCTGCCGCCACATCGTAGCAACCTGTTGCTGCGCCTTGTCGGCATCGAACCTGGCCGGCATCTGCCAACTGCCAGTCTGTGGCAGCACCAGCACTACTTCGCGACGCTGGCCCGGCTCCAGTTTCCAGTTGTAGACCAAAGCACCCGAAGCCAAGCCGGTGGCGTCGCGAACCTCCTGCGTGGTTGGCAAGTTCTTGTCAGCCAGATGGGTGACATCCAGCTTGCTGTCGAAACTGCTGGCAAAGCCCGTATCTGCCGGAAGCGAGGTATACACGCGCGGCTGGCCATTGACGCTTATCTGCCCGGTCCGCACGGCCAGATTGTCGATACGACTGACGCCACCGACCGTGTTGAGAAACTGGCTGGGTGGATTGACCTGGAACGGCCGCACCGCCAGCGCCAACCGGTACTCGTGCGCGACCTTGTCCGTATTGCGCAGCTCGTAACGCGCCACCAGCTGCGCCTGCTCCGGCCGGCCCTGCACGAAACCGCTCACGTTCAAACCAAATTGATCGTGCTGCCAGGCCACCGCCGGCATCGGCAGATACCCGTCCTGCAGACTCTGGCTGGACTTCACCTCCGCCCAACCGAGCACCTTACCATCGAGCACCACGAACGGCTCGATGCTGAAGCCCCCCTTCACCGCCTCCAGTGCGCCGTCCTCGCTGATCAGCGCCTGCTCGCGGCCGCCATCCAGGCCCAGAATGGTCCAGTACGGCTGCTCCCCACTGAAGCCACGCGGCAAGGAACCGCGCGGCAGATCAGCGGCGATAGAGCGGATGAAATCATTCGGTGTATTGGCAAACGACAAGGGCTTGAGGCTGATATCGCGGATGCCATAACGCCAGTTCGGGCCATCGACCAGATCGAAGCGCAGGTAGCGCGCCTCGGTTTCCGGCAATGCCAACCAATCCCTGCCGCCGCTGCCGCTGGTGACTTCACGCAGCGTCTTCCAGTCGCGGCCATCCGTGGACGAACGCACCACGTAGCGCGACGCTTCCAGGCCCGGTGCCCATTGCACCACCGCCCCGCCGAACTCGCGCACCTTGCCCAAGTCCAGGCTGACTGTCTGCTGCTTTACGCCGCCACTGATCCACAGCGTATCGGGCTTGCCATCAGCGATGCGCTGCTGCAGGGCGGTCGCGGTATCGGCGATCACCGTGGTGGTCAATGCCGAGTTGTCTTCCTTCGGCAGCGGCTGCAGGGTCAGCTGGTCAAAGCAGACCGTGCCGCGGCCGCCGACCTTGCTGTAGATGGTGAACTCCACTGCCGCACTGCGGCGCAGGGTCTTGTCCTGGTCTGGCCCCCAGGCTTTCTCGATATGCCGCTTGCGGTAGCTGATGCGGGTCCAGTTCTTCGGGAAGGTGAAACCTGGCCGATTCACCCACCAGACATTGTCGCCACTTGCATCGACCAGCTTGAACTGCAGGTCGTTGGCCGGCGAGTCACCGCGCAGGTCGAAAGACAGCTGGTAATTTTCCGGCCAGGTCACATCCAGCGGACGGCGGATACCGACGTAGCCGGAAACCTCATGGAAGTCATAGTCCAGGCACAGCGCGCGGCCGTTGTTGCCGGCAACCGGGCGCAAGGAGCCACTGACCTGCGGCGAGGTGATCAGCTGCCACGCAGCAATATCGTCGAACTTGGCCAACACGGCAGCGCTGGCCGGTTGCACCCACGCCAGTAGCAAACACAGCAGACCGAACGCGTAACGCATATTCATCACCAGAATCCTGATTCACCACCGGCAACAGCAGCCGGATTTTCGCAAAGATCAACGCCATTCGCGGCGGTATGTTTCGTACGGAAGTGCGGCGCTACGGCCCGGTGGCAGCTCGCTCCGCATCAACCCTTGACGCTGCCCAGCAACAGACCCTGGATGTAATAGCGCTGCAGCACCAGGAAAAGCAACAGCACCGGCAGCACCGTGACCACGGCACCAGCCATCATCATTTCCACGTCCATGATGTGCTCGCGCGACAGGCTGGCCAGCGCGACCGGCAAGGTGTAGTGCTCCTGGTCGGTCAGCACGATCAGCGGCCACATGAAATCGTTCCATGCCCCCATGAAGGTGAAGATCGCCAGCGTCACCAGCACTGGCTTGAGCATCGGCAGCACGATCTGGAAGAAGATCCGCGCCTCGCTGGCACCGTCGATACGCGCCGCTTCCAGCAGTTCGTCGGGAATCGAGCGCGCGTACTGGCGCACCAGGAAGATACCGAACACGCTGGCCAGTGCAGGAACCACCACGCCACCAAAGGTGTTCACCAAGCCCATCTGCTTCATCAGCAGGAACAACGGCAGCATCGCTACCTGCGCAGGGATGACCAACGCAGCAAGCAGCATCTGGAACAGCCGCTCACGGCCGGCAAAGCGCAGCTTGGCAAAGGCATAGCCGGCCAGGGTATTGAACAGCAGCGACCCCAGGGTGATTGCAATCGACACCAACAGGCTGTTGACGAAGTTGTTGCCCATGCCAGTGCGGGCGAACAGCGCCTGGTAGTTGGCCAACGTGGTGTGCGCCGGCAGCAACGGCGGCGGAAACTGCGATGCCTGCCCGCTGGGCATGAACGACACCGACAGCATCCACGCCAACGGCGCCAGGCTGATCACAGCCAACAGCAGCAGGCCGCCGTTCACCCACCACGCGTGCCAACGCGACTGCCCGATCTCCCGGCTTATACCTACCCGGCTCATACCAGCTCCCTGCGTTTACCGAAGCGCAACATCAACGTGGTCACCGCCAGGATGATCAGGAACAACAGGAAGGCCACGGCCGAGGCCCGGCCAAGGTTCCACCACTTGAAGCCTTCCTCGAACATGAAATACAGCACGCTCACCGTGCTTTGCAGCGGGTCCCCGCGGGTCATCACATAGGGCTCGGCGAACAACTGGAAGTAACCGGACACGGTTATCACACCAACCACCAGCAGCACCGGCCCCAGCATTGGCAGGGTGATATGCAGGAACTGCTGCCAGCGCGAGGCACCGTCGATGCGCGCCGCCTCGTACAGGTCCTTCGGGATCGCCTGCAGGCCGGCCAGGAAGATCACCATGTTGTAGCCGAAGTTCTTCCACACCGCGAAGCCGATGATGGTCGGCATCGCCCAGTTCGGGTCGCCCAGCCAATCGATCGGATTGATACCCATCTGGCCCAGCCCCCAGTTCACCAGCCCGTAGCGGGTGTGGAACAGGTAGCGCCAGATCACCGCCACCGCCACCAGCGTGGTCACCACCGGCGCGAACAATGCGGTGCGGAACAGCGCCTTGAAACGCGCGGCCGGGGCATTGAGCAAAAGCGCCGCCCCCAGCGAAACGGCTATCGACAAGGGCACCCCGGCCACCACGAAGTACGCGGTATTGCCCAGCGACTTCCAGAACATCGGTGTCTGCAGCAGGTCGATGTAGTTACCCAGACCGTTGAAGCGCAGGTTGTGCGGGTCAGCCAGGACATAGAGATCGAAGTCGGTCAGGCTCAAGGCCAGCGCCGACAACACGGGTAAACCAAAGAACACACCGATCACGATCAGCGCCGGTGCGGCAAATATCCAGCCAGCCAGCGAGCCGCGCCTCATGGTGCCGCCTTCGCGGCTGCATCGGTCTGCTGCTCGACGATCCAACGGCGCTTGGCGAGGATGTCGTCCACCTGCTGATCCAATTGTTCGACCGCCTTGTCCTGCGGCAAACCACCACGCACCACCTGCTCGGTCACCACCCGCATCTGCTGGGCGATGCGCTCCCACTCCAGAACCTTGGGTGTGGGTTTGACGCGCTCCAGCTGGTCGGCGAATGCGGCGGTCAGTGGATCATCCTGCAGCTCCGGCGACTGCCAGGCGCTGCGGCGCGGCGGCAGGTCACCGATGATCTTGTAGAAGCGCTGCTGGATCGCCGGCCGCGACAGGAACTCGATCAGCTTCCACGCCGCCTCTTTCTTCTGCGAGGAACGGAACACCACCAGACTGGTGCCACCGGCAATGCCCGCGCCAAGCCCGTCAGGACCAGGCAACGGCGTGGCGCCCCACTCGCCTTCCAGGCCAGGTGGCTGGCGCTGGCGGAACTCGCGGATATTCCACGGGCCCGACAGATAGAACGCGGTGAAGCCACGGAAGAACTCATCCCAGACGTTGGAGATCTGGGTCTCGGACATCTTCGGCGCCCAGCCCTGCTCGAACATGTTGTCGTAGAAGGCCAGCGTGCGCCGGAAGCCGGGACTGCGGAAGTTACCGCGGGTATCGCCATCGCGCAGCAGAGAATCCTCCTGCTGCAAGGCGAATGACAGCTGCGGCTCGAATTCGTTCAAGGGCATCAGCACCGGATAGCCACGCGTGCCCATGATCTTCTTCAGCGCCGCGTTCGCCTGTTCCCATTCGGCCCAGGTCTTCGGTGGCTGTGTGTAACCGGCCTGGCGCAGCAGGTCCTTGCGATAGAACAGCAGGCGCGTATCCACGTACCACGGGATACCAACCAGCTGACCATCGACGATATTGGTGTCCCAGATACCGGCGAAGTAGTCGGACTGATCGATGACGGTGGAGGTATCGACCAGTGGCTGCAGCGGCGTCAATGACTGCAGGGTCGCGAATTCGGCGATCCATGTATTGCCCAGCTGGCAGACATCGGGAAGTCCGTCAGCCGCATAAGCCGTCAACAGCTTCTCGTGCGCTGCGGTCCACGGAATGTTCTGCACATCAACACGGATTCCCGGATTCTCCGCCTCGAACTCGCGCACCAGTTCGCCGACCACTTCCGCTTCACGGCCCATCGCCCAGAACCGCAAGGTCGTTTCCTGTGCAGGCTTGGCGCAGCCTGCCAGCAACAGCAGTGACAGCAGTGACAGCAGTGACAGCGCGCGGATCATTGCACGCGCTTCACTGCTTCTTGCCCATCGGCGCCGCCGGCTGTTGGCTGGCGGCCTTCTGTTCTGCCGCTGCCGCCGCACGCGACTCGGCAATACCCGCGGCCCGTGCAGATGCGGCCTGTTCGTCCTTCTGCAGCGGCTGGAAGCTGTCCTCCGGCGCCAACCAGCCGCCGGTAAAGCCAGCCCGTTCCAAGCCTTTGCGGATGTACGGGTTCTTCTTCATCACCTCCCATACGAACTCATCGCGGTAGTTGGCGATGCCGGCCAGGATCGGCCCTTGGTCGATGGCGATGTAGTCGCTGGCCACCCAACCACGCTCGGGAATCAGGCGCCCGGTCTTGAGCGGAATGTCGTAACCGAAGCTGGGATTGAAGGAATCCAGGAAACCGTAACTGGAGTACAGGTAGTCGCCGTAGCGCTTGTGCATTTCCACCGTGGCCGGGATGACGACCTCCGGCGCGAACGGCAACGAGGAGATCGCTGCCGATGGCACGATGGTGCCATCGTCGAAGTTCTCACGCAGGCCCGCGCCGCGCGCCGAGTAATGGCGGAACTGGCGCTGCTCGCCCTTGTACTCCTGGGTGGTGTTCTGCGGTCCATCACCTGCGGTCAGACCCCAGACATTGGCGCTGTAATCCTTCCACTGCATCGGGTTCTCGATCGCGTACTCGCGCTGGGCCAGGGTGGCGCGGCGACTATTGAGGAAATAGTCGATGCCGCGCTCGCGCATGTACGGGTCCTGGATATCGCGGAAGTCGATCCAGACATGACTGTATTGGTGGCCGAACAGTGGCCCGAACGACAGGTACTCCTGCCCTTGGTACACCCCCCAATCGTTGTCATAGGTACGCGACCACACCGTCCATGCGTCGGGCTCGACCGGATGCGTCGGTGAACCCAGGGCCAGCACGTACAGCATCATCGCTTCGTTGTAGCCCATCCAGTCGTGCTGGATGAAACCGCTCTCCGGGAACCAGCCCATCGACACCAAGGGCTTGTTGCGTTGCAGCCACTGCCAGTCCACGCGCTTGTAGATCGTGTCGGCAATCTGCCGGATCTCCTTTTCGCGCGGATCGTCCTGATCGTAATAACTCTGCGCAAACAGCACGCCCATCAGCAACAGCGCGGTATCCACGCTGGAAAGCTCCACCCAGCTGTCATAGCGGCGGCCTTGCTGCATGTCCAGGAAGTGGTAATAGAAACCCTTGTAGCCGCCCTTGCCGGTGCGCTGCGGACCACTGGGCAGGTCACGGAAGAACTTCAACGTCACCAGGGTGCGCTCCACCGCCTGGTTGCGACTGACCCAACCGTTCTCGATGCCGATCGGATACGAGGTCAACGCAAATCCCACCGAAGCGATGCTGGCGAACGGCCGCGATGGATAACGGTCCGGCGTCAGCCCGTTCTGTTCGTTGGTCGTGTCCCAGAAGAACTGGAAGGTACGGCGCTCGATGTCGTCGAACAGCGGCGGCAGTTCCGGCTTCATCGGTCGTGGCGGCAGATCCGCCTCGATCAGGATCACCTGCGGCAATACCTTGGGCATCGGCGGCTCCGGCGCCTTGCCACAGCCTCCCAACAACGCCAGCCCGATACCGGCGAGAACACAGGCCAACAACTGCGGGGTACGTGACTTGCTCAAGGCGACATCCATCTTGAAAACATTGCACCACGTTCACGTGGCGAAGGCTTGCTGCATATAGGAAACGTCCCGGCCAGGCATGTGCCAGCCGGGACGATGACGCTTACCAGTCCAGGCCAAACGACAGCTTGAAGGTGCGGGTCGCGTACTGATCCCAGCTGTTGACCACGCCATTGTTCCAGTTGATGCCGTAACCACCCCAGTTGGTCCAGTTGAAGACGTTGATGACATCGGCACGGACCTTGAGCTTCAGGTCGGTGCCGGT
Organism: Stenotrophomonas sp. STEN033; assembly: GCF_056856655.1. Classification (NCBI taxonomy): domain Bacteria; kingdom Pseudomonadati; phylum Pseudomonadota; class Gammaproteobacteria; order Lysobacterales; family Lysobacteraceae; genus Stenotrophomonas; species Stenotrophomonas sp. STEN033. The sequence continues at coordinate 159,271 of NZ_JBXFWM010000001.1, read as the reverse complement.
ATCCCAGGTTTTGGTCAGCGACATGTCGAACTGCTTGAACGCGCTGCCGCTCGCCTCCCAGCTGTGCGGGCGCTCGTAGCCGCCATAGGCCGCGGTACCGTCGATATCCCAGCGCTTGATCTTGCTGGCCAGGGTCAGCTTGCCGGACGCACTCATGCCCCACGGCAGATCGGTGAAGCCGCTGACCACCAAGCGGTGCTTCGGTGCCCAGGCGCCGTCGAACCAGCCACCCTGCTGGAAGTACCAGCCGTAGACCGGATCCTTTTCGTGGATGTTCTGCTTGGCATCGGTATAGGTGTAGGCAAGGTTGATGTTCCACGGACTTTCAGCCGTATACGGCTTGTCCAGGCTCAGCAGCAAGGCGGTGTTCTTCGATTCGAAGCCATTGGTCGCCACGATCAGCGAGCCGAGGCCCGGCAGGCCGGGTGCACTCCAGGGGCTCCCATTGGGACCATAGGCAGCACCATCTGCATAGCGATTGCCACGCGAGATCAGCAGGCCATCCTTGTAACGGGTGTGCTGGAGCGTGGCCGAGCTGTTCCAGTCCTGCCCGATCATGTTGAAGCTGCTGCGGATGCCCAGGCTGAACTGGTCGGAGTACGGCGTCTTCAACTTGTTGTCGAACATCCACACTTCGCGACCGGCCTCGGTCGAATCGATCAACGACATCAGGTAATCGCGGTCAAGCAGCTGTGGGCTCCACTCCAGGCAGTCACCGCCTACCACGCAGGCATGACCCGGCGAGTTGATCTTGAAACGACGGGTCGGGAAGGTTGCCTTGCTGCGCTCCAGCTGCAGGTAGTCGAACAGGTTACGGTCATAGGAACGACCGACGCCGCCGAACAGCACCAGGCGCTCATCACCACTCAGGTCATAGGAGAAACCAAGGCGCGGCTGGATGGCGTTCTTGAACGGCTTGCGGTTGTTTCCGGTGCTGATGTAACGGTTGACGTCGATACCGCCCAGCGCAAGCGTCTGCGCGTAAGTCTGTCCGGCTGCGGCATTGGGGTCCTGGCTCGCCAACGAGGCCAGCACATCCGGCGCGGTGGCGAAATCCAGGTACGACGGAGTCTTTTCATAATCCCAACGCAGGCCGAGGTTCAAGGTCAGGCGCTCGGTGACATCCCAGTCGTCCTGGATGTAGATGCCGAACTGCTTGTTCTTGGAAGTGACCGAGCCGCCATCGGTGCCGCCGGCCGGACTGCCAAAGCGCACGAAGTACGGAACGACGCCGCCCTGGTTGATGTCGTAGTAGAACTGCGGGTTGTAGGGTTGCTGTTCGATGGTGTCCAGATCGACCTGCTTGTACTTCACGCCGAACTTCAGCGTGTGCCCTTCCCAACCGAAGAAAGTGGTGTCGTTCTGGAACGACCAGCCCTTCTGGCCCTTGTCCTGCAGGCCACCTTCGCCGGCGCCGATGCGATAGATCTGCTTGCCGTCATCGCCACTGCCATCGGTCAGCACGGCACCGTTGCCGAAATTCACCGGTGCCTTGGTCCAGAACGCCTTTTCATAGGTGAGGTGCGAATCGCTGAGCCAGTTGGTGCTGGAGTACTGCCAGCGCAGGTCGTAGCGATCCTCGGTTACGCCGGTATCGGTGCCGTAGCTGCGTGCACTCTGCCCACCCACGTTGCCGATCTCGCTTTCCTCGCGGCGCTTGTAGGTGAATTCGAGCAGGTTGGCATCGTTCACCGACCAATCCAGCTTGCCGAAGTACAGGTCTTCCTTGAACGGCGTTGCGGTGGCACCAAGCTGGTCACGCCAGGCCTGCGGCAGATCGCCGGGCGAACGGCCCTCACCGGGCTTCAGATCCTGCGGCGCGTTGTATTCCTTGGCCTCATAGGTGACGAAAAAGTGCGCCTTGTCCTGCACGATGGGGCCACCGAAGCTGGCACCGTACTGTTTTTCACCGGAACGGGTCTTGCCGACGCCGTTCTTCTCGCTCTCGCGCGGCTCGCGCCAAGCCTGGTTGGTGTAGTCCCAGAAGAACGAGCCCTTGAACTCATTGGTACCGGACTTGGTCACCGCGGTCACCGCCGCCGAACTGATCTGGTCGTACTCGGCCTTGTAGTTCGAGGTGATGACCTTGTACTCGCCGATGGCCAGCTGCGGGAACGGATTACCGCGGCTGGCATCCTGACCGGTGATACCGCCCTGGGTGACGTAGTTCTTCTGTCCGACGCCATCGATGTAGACGTTGACGTTGTTGGCGCTCTGCACGCCACCACGCAACTTGGTCGAACCGTTGGCAGGGTTCTGCTCGAACGCCATGCCCGGCACGGTGTCGGCGAACGCCAGGAAGTTGCGCGTGCCCTGCGGCAGCGCCTGGATCTGCTGCGGCGTGATGTAAGTGGCGATTTCCGAGGTCTTGGTCTCGATCGGTGCCTGCGCGGTTACCTGCACCGCATCCAGCGTGGTTGCCGCCCCGCCACCGGTTTCGGCGACGCCGCCCACGCCCAGGTTGACCGTCGCGGTCTGCCCGACCTGCACGGTGATGTTCTGGCTGCTGCTCTTGCCGCCGGCATTGACGTCGACCTTGTAGGTACCCGGCGGCAGGCCGGCCAGCGAGTAGCTGCCATTGCCACTGCTCTGCACGCTGCGGCTCAAGCCGGTAGCGATGTTGGTCGCAGTGATCTGTGCCTGTGCGGCGGGGGCCGAGTCAGCCATGACCTGGCCACGGATGGTGGCACCGGTGCTCTGCGCGAATGCGGGTGCAGCGCCCAGCAGCAGGCAGGCAGTCAGCGCGCTGCTGAGCAGCTTGCGTGCGGGGGTGGGTTTGCGAGCGTTGTTGTTCATTCTTTACCTCTCCCGAAGCGGCGGCATAGGCCGCAAGGAACGTTTTTGTGGGGAACCGTCCCGGTCTATCGCCGGGTCAAGGAAGGTCGCACACGGCAGTGGAGTCGCGTACGACCAAGGTTGGGACCAGGGTTACGGCTGGCACTGTCTGCGCCTGCCCGCTATCGATCATCTGCACCAGGTGCAGCATCGCCCGCTCGCCCAACTCGGCGATGCTGACCTGCATCGTTGTCAACGCGGGGTGAACAAAACGCGCCAGGGGTATGTCATCAAAGCCTGCCAGCGCCACTTGTGCGGGCACGTTTACGCCTGCCTGCGAGAACGCGTACAGGCAACCCAGGGCCATCATGTCGTTGGCGGCAAACACCGCATCGGGCAGTGCCGGGGCTGCCAACAGCGCCAATCCGGCCTGATGCCCGGAGGCTTCGTCGAAATTGCCGGGCAGTTCGATGGCCTCCACCTCGCCATCGAAAGCCGCCATCGCCTCACGGAAACCAAGCAGGCGCTGCTGCGCATCGTGGTTGTGTACGGGCCCGGCAATGAAAGCGATGCGGCGATGGCCGGTTTCCAACAGATACCGGGTCATGCTCAGTGCGCCGGCATGGTCGTCGATGCTGAACACCGGATACTGCGCCTCGGCCAACGGCGTGTTGATCAACACCGTCGGCAGCGCAGGGGGCAGGTTGTCGACCAGGAAATCGGAGTCACCTGCGTAAGGCGACAGGACCAGCAGGCCATCAACGCGTCCACGCATGGCCTGTAGCACCGAGCCTTGTTGTTGCTGGTCGCCGTGATAGCTGGACACCAGCAGATGCCGGCGATGGGCGCTGGCCACGCCATCGATGCCGCGCATCAGCTCGGAAAAGAACTCGCCGTAGAGGTCGGGAAGTACCACACCGACTGTCTGGGTAGTGCGGCTACTGAGGCTGCGAGCGGCCGCATGCGGGGTATAGCGCAGCCGGCTGGCCACTTCCAGCACCAGCTTGCGCACCGGTGCGGCGACGTTGTCATGGCCATTGAGGGCGCGCGACACGGTCGCGACGGAGACGTTTGCCTCACGGGCAACATCCTTTATCGTGATTGCCGACTTCACCACTGGCCTACCCTCCGCAGTACAGGGTCGGGCGGACTGTAAACGTTTTCAAACGCGTTTGTAAACAGTTCGTTAGTTCAATTTGACGCCTCCGGACAACGGCTGTCCTGCCGGCTTCGGCAGGCACCCCGCAGCGCCCCTGGCCGTTCAGCCGGCGCCCCCCCGCTCCTGCGGCGTCAGCGCCTTGATCGACAGTGCATGGATGTCGGTTTCCATCATGTCACCGAGCGCAGCATAGACCGCGCGGTGGCGTGCCAACGGCAGCTTGCCGGCAAAGGCATCGCTGACCACCGTGACATTGAAGTGCCCCCGCCCATCACGGGCACCGGCATGACCGGCATGACGGTGGCTGTCGTCCTCAACCTCCAACTGCTGCGGTGCCAGGGCGGCCTGCAACGCCGCACGGATCCGCTCGACCCGGTTCATGGCAGCACCTTGCGGAAGGGGCGCACATCCACGCGCAGATAGACCCCGGCAGCCACATAGGGATCGGCATCCGCCCAGGCGCGCGCAGCGGCCAGGTCCTCGAAGCTGGCAATCACCACGCTGCCGCTGAAACCGGCCGGACCCGGGTCTTCGGCGTCAATCGCAGGACAAGGACCAGCCAAAAGCAGCCGCCCCTGGTCAACCAATGTCTGCAGCCGCGCCAGATGCGCCGCCCGTGCCTGCAGCCGCGCAGCCAGCACATCCTCTCCGTCATAGCCTTCAATCACGTACCACACTGGCCTTTCTCCGCTTGTCTGCTGAATGGAAGGATGCCAAGTCTAGCGTCACAAGGCTGGACACCGCCCTGCCCGGGCGATTACTCTTTAGTCCATTGCACGCAGCCGGCCAGTAGCCGCTCGGTGCGGTGGTGGGCCCAGACCCTGCCACCCAACCACCGAAGCACATCACTTCCCGGACCGCGTAGACGACCTCCTCGTAATGACGTTGCCGCTGATCCTGCGGCGCGCCTTGTTGTTCATGTGTGGAAGCGCGCCGAACAAGCGCGAGTAGCTCGCTATACAGGTGCTGGAACCCTTCCGGGCGGGAACCCGGGCGCGTCCAGCTCGCAATACCCCGAATGTCGACCTGATGACTTCCGAACTCGCGCACGACGCGAACCCGCCAGCGCCGCATCCCCTACCTCAGCAGCAGGAAATGCCGCTGGCGATGGTGCATGGCCAGCCGGTACTGCAGATCCCCCAGGATCTGTACATCCCGCCGGATGCACTGGAAGTCATCCTCGACGCCTTCGAGGGCCCGCTGGATCTATTGCTCTACCTGATCCGCCGGCAGAACCTGGACATCCTGGATATCCCGGTCGCCGAGATCACCAAGCAGTACGTGGAATACATCAACGTCATGCAGGAGCTGCGCTTCGAGCTGGCGGCCGAATACCTGGTGATGGCAGCCATCCTTGCTGAAGTGAAGTCGCGGATGTTGCTGCCGCGCCCACCCAGCATTGAAGGCGAGGAAGCAGACCCGCGCGCCGAGCTGGTGCGCCGCCTGCAGGAGTACGAACGTTTCAAGCAGGCCGCCGAGGATATCGACGCCCTGCCGCGGCAGGACCGCGACACCAGCCTGGCGCACGCCTTCGTGCCGGAGCGGGTGCTGGTCAAGACGCCGCCGCCGGTGGAACTGAAGGAAATGCTGTTGGCGCTGCACGACGTACTCAAGCGCGCCGAGCTCTTCAGCGGCCACGCGATCAAGCGCGAGGCATTGAGCGTGCGGCAACGCATGGGCGATGTGCTCGGCCTGCTGGAAGGCGACCGGTTTTATCGCTTTGAAAGCCTGTTCACCGCAGAGGAAGGCAAGCTCGGCGTCCTGGTCACCTTCCTCGCGATTCTGGAGCTGGCCAAGGAACAACTGCTGGATCTCGTGCAGGAAGCCCCGCTCGCCCCGATTTACGTGAAGTCCCTGGCCACTGGCAACACCAACGCACCGCTGCAGTTTTCCAGCGAGTTCGATGACGCTGATACCCCCGCCTGAGCAACCGACCCAACGCATGGATCAACCGCTGATCAACCGTATTGTCGAAGGTGCCCTGCTTGCCTCCAGCCAGCCGGTGACCTTGGCGCAGCTGCAGGGCCTGTTTCCCGAGGATGCGCCGGCGCCGCCGGGCAGCATCGAACGGGCACTGGAATTGCTGCGCGAAGGCTGTGCCGGGCGCGGGGTGGAACTGGTCGAAGTGGCCTCCGGCTACCGCTACCAGATCACCAGCGAGGTGCATGGCTGGGTGTCCCGGCTGTGGACCGAGCGCAAGACCCGCTACACCCGCGCCACCCTGGAAACCCTGGCCCTGATCGCCTACCGCCAGCCCATCACCCGCGGCGAGATTGAACAGGTACGCGGCGTGGCGGTGAGCAGCAACATCATCCAGGCACTGGAAGAACGCGAGTGGATCCGGGTCATCGGTCACCGCGACGTCCCGGGCAAGCCGGCGCTGTTCGGCACCACCAAGGGCTTCCTGGATTATTTCGGGCTCAAGCGCCTGGACGAACTGCCGCCGCTGTCCGAACTGCGCGATATCGGCGAGCTGGAACCGCAATTGCCGCTGGATGGCGACGGCCAACCCGCAGCCCCGCTGACCGCAGCCGCCGCCGCGCCGCAAGGCCTGGATGCCGCCAACGACAGCGATCCGATACCCGCATCCGAATCCAAGGATTCGGGCGCAACCACACCCCATACCGCCCTCACCGGCGAACCCGACGCCGCGCCGGGAGAGCGCGCGGCGGAAGTGGAACAAACTGAAAACAACGCCGTCGCGACGACGACCGTGGCTGTTGACGTAGCCGATTCCGAACCAGAGGCCGACGCGGAAAACGCCGGCCGGAGCCAAACAGATGAGTGACACCCCCCGTAAACCTTCGTTGAACAAGCTCTCGCTCAAGCGTGAAGCCGCCACCGAACAACAGCCCAAGCTCGAAGAGCGCCTGCACAAGGTGCTGGCACAGGCCGGCCTGGGCTCGCGCCGCGCACTGGAACAGCGCATCGCCGACGGCCTGGTCAAGGTCAACGGCGAAGTCGCACAGACCGGCATGTCGATCAAGAGCGGCGACAAGATCGACCTTGACGGTCGCAGCTTCGTCGCCAGCGCGCTGACCGACCCGTCGCGCGTGCTGATCTACAACAAGCCTGAAGGCGAAGTCACCACGCGTGACGACCCCGAAGGTCGCCCGACCGTATTCGAAGCGCTGCCGCCGTTGAAGGGCGCACGCTGGATCGCGATCGGCCGTCTCGACATCAACACCACCGGCCTGCTGCTGGCTACCACCGACGGCGAGCTCGCCAACGCGATGATGCACCCGTCGTTCGAGGTCGAGCGCGAGTACGTGGTGCGCGTGCGCGCGCCGGAAGGCGAGGAGAAGGTCTCCGACGCCATCATCGAGCGCCTTGGCCGCGGCGTGCTGCTGGAAGACGGCGGCGCGAAGTTCGACGAGATCGAGCGCATTGGCGGCACCGATTCGCATGACTGGTTCCGCGTGGTCGTCAAGGAAGGCCGCAATCGCGAAGTGCGCCGCCTGTGGGAATCGCAGGGCTGCCAGGTCAGCCGCCTGAAGCGTACCCGCTACGGCAAGATCGAACTGCCGCGCGAGTTGCTGCGCGGCCAGTCCTCCGAATTGAGCACCCAGCAGGTTGACGCGTTGCGCGCCCAGCTCAAGCTGGAAGAAGGCACGCCTTCGGCCCTGACCCTGCAGCCGGTGATCGGCCAGCGCAAGGCTGCCAAGACCACCCTGCGCGTCTCGCGCGAAGGCGGCCGCGGCAACGCCTACGTCAACGGCCACAACAGCGCCGATGAAGGCCGCGAACTGCGCCGCTTCGACAACGTACGCGAAGACCGTGGCGGCCGTGGCCGCGGCGGCAAGAGCGGCGGCGGATTCAAGGGCGGCCTGACGGTCAGCGGCGAAGCCGCAGCCAAGCAGTCGCAGAAGCCGTTCAAGCAGCGCAAGCCCGCCGGTGACCGCAGCCTGCCGGACGGCAACCCGGCCGCGTTCCGCACCTGGTATGTGCCGGACGGTGTCAGCACCGGTCCGAGCGGCCACCGCAATGCAGGTCCGGGCGCAGCACGCGGCCCGGGCGGTAATCGTGGTCCCGGTCGCGGTCCGGCCGCCGATGGTCAGGCCCGCCCCTACGGCAAGCCGCGTCCGGGCGGTGCCCCGGGTGCCAGCCGCGGCGGCCCCGGCCAGGGTCGTCCGCAGGGCGCAGGCGGTCAGGGCGCAGGCCAGGGTCAGCGCAAGCATCCCTACGGCCATCCGGGCAATGCACCGAGCTTCCCCTCCGATCACGCCACCCCGAGCTACAGCCCGTACGGCGCACGCCCGGCCGGCGGCCGCCCGAGTGGTGGCAACCGCGGCCCTGGCGGTCCCGGCGGTCGCCCCTCGGGTGGTCCGCGTCCGGGCGGTAACCGTCCCGGCGGCGCAGGCCGTCCGGGTGGCGGTCGTCCCGGTGGTGGCAACCGCGGTCCGCGCGGCGCCTGATCTGCGGCTCAACTGACGCGCTTCACCGCGCAACGTAGGTAAACAACGCCCGGTGCACCCAGCACCGGGCGTTTTGCGTTCTGGAGCAGCCGGGCAACGACAGGTGAACCGGTAGAGGTAAAATTACCAAAAATGGGAAATTTGGTATATTTTCCACCCATACAACTGGATGCCGCCATGGACCTGTCCCTGAATCTGTTGGATCTGGAAAAGACGCCCGCCAGCGACGTCAAGGCAAAAGGCTGGCCGGACCTGATGCGCAAGGTCGCCAGGCTTGGTGCCGTGGTGGTTACCAACCACAACCATCCGCAGGCGGTGGTGGTTTCCGCCGAGGAATACCAGCGCCTGGTCACCCAAGCTGCCGGCGTCACCGAGGCGGCACAACGCGCACAGTCGCTCAAGCAGTTGCAGGCCGAATTTGATGCCCATCTTGCTGTGCTTGATGACGGCAAGGCCTTGGACAAGGCCTTGAGCCGCCCGGCACGTCGCGGCCTGAAAATCATCCCTGGCAAATCGCGCTGACCGATGGCGCGCATCCTGGTATTGGCCGGCGTCAATGGCGCCGGCAAGAGTTCGCTGCTGGGCATGATGCTGGCGCACGACGGTGCCACCTGGTTCAACCCGGACGCCTTTACCCGGCAACTGGTCGAACGCGACTGGCCACTGGCGGAAGCCAACGCCTGCGCGTGGCAGGAAGGCACCCGACGCCTGCGCGATGCGATGCAATCCAATCGCGACTACGCCTTCGAAACCACACTCGGCGCCAGCACCATTCCCCGGTTGTTGCGCGAAGCCTGCGAGCAGCATGAAGTAACCGTCTGGTTCTGCGGCCTGGATAGCGTAGACCTGCATCTGCAACGTGTTGCCGAGCGCGTTGCTGCCGGTGGCCACGACATACCGGAGGACAAGATCCGCCAGCGCTACGACAGCTCGCGTATCAATCTGATTGAACTACTCCCACACCTGACCACATTGCACGTCTACGACAACAGCCGGCCACCCGATGCCGATGGCCTGGTGGAACCCTTGGTGGTCCTGGAAGTGGATAGGGGGCGGATCCTCTGCCCGGTCAGCCAGGAAGAGTTTGCACAGGTGCCCGAATGGGCCAAGCCGATAGTGTGGGCTGCGCTCAAGGCATTTCCAGCAGCTGCGGAAGATTGAGGCGCAAGGCCAGAAGCTTGGTGACGTGCCCTGCGCTGTGCATGGCTTGAACCGCAACCGTTGCACGTCCATCGCCCCGCATGCAGGGGGAGCGGGAGCGACAGATCGGTAGTTTGCGACGGGGGCGGAGCCTATCGGCTGCACACGCTCCCTCACTGCAAGAGCTCCCCTCATCCGCCCCTTTCGGGGCACCTTCTCCCGCCAGCGGGAGAAGGAAGCAGCGCACAAGCACCACTCTTGCCCAGCGACTTCTGTGCCTGCTTCAACGGTATCAGTCGCTCGGCTTTGGCCGCTGATTCGGCCTTGGACTTTGCCTCGGCCTTGGACTTCGCCTCGGCCTTGGACTTTGCTTCGGCCTTGGACTTTGCTTCGGCCTTGGACTTTGCTTCGGCCTTGGACTTTGCTTCGGCCTTGGACTTTGCTTCTATGCTTTCCCTTCTCCCGCAAGCGGGAGAAGGTGCCCCGCAGGGGCGGATGAGGGCAGGCTTCTGCTCTGCCGCCAGCCACCCTCGATCCAGGAAATCAGCGCCGTTCGATCACGAACTTGCCGAAACCAATGCCAAGGCTCCAGCCACGCCCGGTTCCGGCCAACGCCAACGAGATGTCACCCTTGGTCATTGCCTGCGCATCCGTGGCCCGCGAAGCGCTGGCGTGCACCTCGGCCGCTGCATAGGTGCCCAACAAATCGTTGAGCGTATAAGCCCCGGTAAAGCGGCCGCGACCATCGGTGATGGTGGTGCGCCCCACGGTCAGGCCGCCGCCCTTGGCGGTGATCTTGACCGGGATGCTGGCACCGTTGTCACAGGTAATCGTGCCGGTACCGCTGGAAGTCTTGTAGAACGCCGACCAACCGCTCAGGTTGTAGCGCAATTCACAGTCGATATTGCCTGCTGCCTGCGCCGCCGGGACCATTCCCAAGCCGAGCAACGCCATCATCGCCATCTTCTTCATCGCGCATCCTCTGCTTGATTGAGCCCGCTCCGAGCCTGACAGCCAGCCCGCCCATTGCAAAGAGCGGACGGGCACGGCGCGCGGCCAGCGTTCAGCGAACCACCACCGGACCAGCCAGGGTGAACGTATCGGCATCCAGCATCGCCGGGAAGCGCTCGCGATGCGTCGCCAGCGCCTGCGCCGAGATCGTCGTGGTGACCACCTGCTCGCGCTCACGAATCTCCAGCTGCGGCTGGCCGAGGAAATCGATCACCGCGCTGTCGCCGGAATAATGCAGACCATTTCCGTCCACGCCAATGCGGTTCACCACCGCCACATAACAGAGGTTCTCAATCGCCCGGGCACGCGCCAGCGTCTGCCACGCATAGGCACGCGCCGACGGCCAGTTGGCGACGAAGATCTGCAGGTCGAAATCCATCTGCCCTGCCCGCTCCACATCAAAGCGGTTGCGGCAGAACACCGGGAAACGCAGGTCGTAGCAGATCTGCGGATTGATCCGCCACCCCTTCCATTCCACGCACAAGCGCCCGTTGCCGGCGGCATAACGCTTGTGCTCGCCGCCAAAGCGGAACAGGTGGCGCTTGTCGTAGTAGTGCAGTTCGCCATCAGGCGTAGCCCACAGCAGGCGGTTGTAGACGCTTCCATCAACCCGCAGTTGCACGCTGCCGGTCACTACCGCACCCAGCGCGCGCGCCTGTTCGGCGATCCATGCAACAGTCGGGCCGTCCATGTCTTCGGCCTGGTCAATGGCGTCGTTGGAGAAGCCACTGGTAAAGGTCTCCGGCAGGATCACCAGATCGGTGTTTCCCGCCAGCGGCGCCAGCAGCGCACCGTAATAGTCGCGGTTACCCGCAGGGTCGTGCCAGCGGGTGTCACCCTGCACCAGGGAAATACGCAGGTCCTGCATTGTCGTCATCGTCCTGAAAGCCATGAAGAAAGAACAGCGCTGGTCGCCATGGCCGCGCCCAGTACCGGCACCCACCATTGCAGCCGCGCGATCCAACGATTGACCGGCAGGCACCGCTCGACATCATCAAGCAACGCCAGATATTCACGGGTATAGCGACCAAAGCTGCCACGAAACGCCAGGCGCCCCTCATCCACCGACACGCCACGCGCATGCAAGCCGGGCTGAACCACGGAAAGGAACAAATAGCCCTTCACCGCAACCGCAAGCAGGAACGTGCCGAACGCCACGAGGAAAACGACCAAGCCGGTATCCATGTTGGTTTCAAACATCAGAGCGCGCGCAGGCGCTCGATGGCTGCATCCAGCGTCGCATCGTTCTTGGCGAAACACAGCCGCACCAGACGCTGGCCGGCCGGCGGGGTTTCGTAGAACGGCGACAACGGAATCGCGGTAACGCCCTTCTCGATGGTCAGCCAGCGCACGAACTCATGGTCCGGCAAGTCACTGATCGCCGAATAATCCACCAACTGGAAGTAGCCGCCCGGCACCGGCAACGGCTTCAACCGCGTACCCAGCAACTGCTCGCGGAAGCGATCACGCTTGGCCTGGTAAAAAGCGCCCAGCTCCAGGTGATGCTCGGGCTCATCGCGGATCATCGCGGCAAAACCGTATTGCGCCGGGCTGTAGGTGGTGAAGGTGTTGTACTGGTGGACCTTGCGGAACTCGGCGGTCATTGCCGGCGGCGCGATGGCGTAGCCAATCTTCCAGCCGGTGCAGTGGTAGGTCTTGCCGAAGCTCGAGATGACGAACGCCCGTTCGCGCAGTTCCGGGTAACGCAATGCCGACTCGTGACGCGCGCCGTCGTAAATGATGTGTTCGTACACTTCATCGGAGATCAGGTAGATGTCAGTGCCGCGCAGCACGTCGGCCAGCGCCTGCATGTCATCGGCAGTCAACATCGCGCCGGATGGGTTGTGCGGCGTGTTGACCATCAACATGCGCGTCTTCGGGGTGATTGCCGCGCGTACGCGGTCCCAATCCACTGCGAAGGTCTGCGGGTCCAGCGGCACGTGTACAGCGCGCGCGCCAGCCAGGTCGATCGCCGGCTCGTAGCAGTCATAGGCCGGGTCCAGCACGATGACTTCCTCACCGGCCCGTACCACGGCATGGATGGCATTGAAGATCGCCTCGGTGCCGCCGGAGGTGACGGTGATCTCGCTGTCGGGATCCACCTGCGCGCCATAGCAGTCCAGCGCCTTCTGCGCGATCGCCTGCCGCAACGGCGCAACACCGGTCATCGGCGCGTACTGGTTCAGGCCCTCACGCATGGCCTTGGCGGTTTCGTCGATCAAGCGCTGCGGGGCGGAAAAGTCCGGAAATCCCTGGCCAAGATTGACCGCGCCGTGTTCGGCGGCCAGCTGCGACATCACGGTGAAGATGGTGGTGCCCACCTTGGGCAACTTGGTCTGCGGATGCATGGATAGGTACGTGCCGGGGGAGAAAACCCCGAGTGTACGCAAAGCCAGCGCTCCCGGCTGCCAATCAGCAGCTCAAACCGTGCCTGCACGGTGCGGGGCAACGACGGCCCGGCGCTATACTGCGCGCCCCGATGCGCTGCCCAGCCTGCGCCACCTCCCAAGGACGGAAGCGCCCGATCCGATGATTGAAACCGCGAACATCCCGCCGCTGCTGGCCGCACGCGACCTGCGTTTCACCCGCAATGACGATCCGGTATTCGGCCCGCTGGACCTGCATGTCGACGCAGGCGAAGCGCTGCTGGTGCAAGGAAGCAATGGCGCCGGCAAAACCACCCTGCTGCGTGTCCTGGCCGGGCTGCTGCGTCCGGAGCAAGGCCGCATCGAGATCGACGGACGGCCGGCGAGCAGTACCGACCGCTCCCGCTACATCGCCTACCTGAGCCATCTGAGCGCACTCAAGCAAGACCTTGGCACCCTGGAAAACCTGCATTTCCTGTGCGGCCTGCAAGGCCGCCGAGCGCGGCAGATGCCAGGCAACGCCTTGGCCATCGTTGGCCTCGCCGGATATGAGGACACCCTGGTACGGCAATTGTCCGCCGGGCAGAAAAAGCGCCTGTCGCTGGCCCGCATCTGGCTGTCGCCCGCCCCGATCTGGCTGCTGGATGAGCCCTACGCCAATCTCGACCTGGACGGGATCAACCTGGTCAACCGGATGATTTCCGCGCACCTGCGCAGCGGTGGCGGCGCCCTGGTAACCACGCACGGGGCCTATGCGGCACCACCGGTGCGCAACCGCACGCTCACCCTGGCCAGCCCTGCAGCACAGGAGGACGCGGCATGAGCCTGCCCGGTCCGCAGCCAACCCTGCTCTCCGCTGCCCGCGCCTTGCTCGCCCGTGACCTGAAGCTGCTGTGGCGCCGGCGGGGCGATGCCGCGCAGCCAATCCTGTTCGCACTATTGGTGGTTGCCCTGTTCGCCCTGGCCCTGGGGGCCGCGCCCAAACAACTGCAAAGCGTTGCCTCGGCGGTGCTTTGGCTGTCCATCCTGCTGGCCGGACTGCTCTCGCTGGACACCTTGTTCCGCAGCGACGCCGAAGATGGTTCGCTTGAGCAATGGCTGTTATCGCCGGTGCCACTGGCCTGGCTGGTGGCGGTGCGCGTGTTCTCGCATTGGCTGACTACTGCATTCCCGCTGGTACTGGTCAGCCCCTTGCTGGCCGAGCTGATGCATCTGCCGCGTGCGCAGTTGCCCGTGCTGCTTGCGGCACTGGCACTGGGCACCCCCTTGCTGAGCCTGCTGGGTGCCGTGGTCGCTGCGCTGACCGTAGGCATGCGCAGGGCCGGCATCCTGCTGGCGCTGCTGGTGCTGCCGCTCTACGTACCGGTACTGGTCTTCGGGGCCGGCGCGGTCGCGGCAGCCGCACAGGGCTTCGATGCCAGTGGCGCACTGCTGATGCTGGCGGCCGGCTTGCTGGTCAGCGCGGTGCTCGCCCCGCTGACCGCGGCAGCCGCAATCCGCATCGCCAACTCCTGAGCGCAAAACAGCGCTATTCTTGACGGTGACTTCACAAATCACACCAAGCACATGGCTGAGCGGCCCCACACGGAAGTCCCGAGCGTAGACAAGCCTACCTTGCCCCCCCGTCCCGTGGTCGAGCTGCAACGCCGCGGTGAACTGCGCGTGGAGAAGTTCCTGGCGGCCGCCACCGAAGTCTTCAATGAAAAGGGCTATCAGGCCGCGCGCCTGGCCGACATCGTCAAACGCGCTGGCGGCTCGATGGCGACGCTGTACCGTGCCTTCGGCGACAAGGAAGGCCTGATCCATGCGTTGATGGAGCAGAGCATCAACGACTTCGGCCGCAGCCTGGATACCTTGCTGCAGTCTCCGTTGCCGCCTACCGAGGCTTTGGAAGAGGCCGCCAGCCAGATGGCCGAGGAAGTCCTCTCGCCCGCCCGCCTGGCCTGCCATCGCGTGGTCATTTCCGAGGGCATGAACCAACCGGGGTTGCGTGATTGGTTCCATGCCCATGGCGTGGCCCCCATGGAGGTGCGGCTCAGCCAATACTTCGCCCGCGAAACCGCGGCCGGGCGGATGTACATCGAGAACCCCGAGCAAGCCGCACACTTCTTCTACATGGTGGTGATCGGCGGCTTGATCCTGCGCTCGGTCAATGGCCGCGTGATTGCCAGCGACCTGCCCCGCGCGCAGGAGCAGGCCCGCGCGGCGGTGCGCCTGTTCATGGCCGGGGCCCTGCCGCGAAGCTGAGCCACCTATTCCGCGTCCGGCGCCATCGAAGGGCTGGCACGCCAGCCCTGCCACGCTGTCGCCAAGCGAATCATCTGGCAACTTGGCCCCCCTGCAAACACCTCGCAGGCGATTGCAGCATTACCTCTTCCACGGGGCAGCCCCCGCCGCGCGGCGCTGGGACGTGCGGAGAAACCCTCTTCTTCAACGAACTCCTGGCTACCCGCCCGTTGCCTGAATTTGCGGTATCTTGCGCTAGTCTGAAAACAGCAACGGTGGTGCAAGCCGCACCACCCAGCCGGCCGGGCCGCCAATTGCGGCCCGGTCATCGTCTTCCTCAGCGAGCGAGCGGATGTTCAAAGGTTTAGTTGGTTGGTTTCACAAGCTGGGCTCCCCGCCCTACTTCGACACCTTCGCCGCCCGTTGGTCCACCTGGTGTTACATCGCCGCACTACCGCTGTTCGGCTTCGGCCTTTGGCAGGCCTTGGCAGTGGTGCCTGCCGACTACCAGCAAGGCGACAGCTTCCGCATCCTCTACATCCACGTCCCGTCGGCGTGGATGAGCCTGTTCGTATTCGGGTTGATGGCGTTCTACAGCGCCATCGCGCTGATCTGGCGGATCAAGCTCTGCGAGATACTGGCCATGGCCTGCGCGCCCATCGGCGCCGCATTCACCCTGATCACCCTGCTCACCGGCAGCATCTGGGGCAAGCCGATGTGGGGCACCTGGTGGGATTGGGACCCGCGCCTGACCACCGAACTGATCCTGTTGTTCATGTACCTGGGCGTGATGGGCCTGTACGGCGCCATCGATGATCGCCGCGCCGCCGCCCGCGCCGCTGGCCTGCTGGCGATTGTCGGGGTGGTGATGCTGCCGATCATCCGTTACTCGGTGGTGTGGTGGAACTCGCTGCACCAGGGCCAGACCATCCGCGTGTTCGGCGAGTCCAGCATGGACAGCAGCATGATCCTGCCGCTGTGGATCATGGTGCTGGCCACCAAGTTCTGGTTCGTCGGCTCACTGTTGGCGCGCGCCCGCGCCGACAACCTGCGGCGCGAAGTCGGCAAGGCCTGGCTGCGCGAGAAGCTGGAGAAATCGGCATGACCTACTTCAAGTACGTGGCGCTGGCCTATGCCGTGTTCTTCATCGTGCTGGCCTGGGATTTCATCGTGCCGCGCCTGCAGATCCGCCAGCAGTTGCGCGAGGCGCGTGCGCGCCTCACCCGCGCCAGCCGCGGCAGCGCAGCAGCCGTTGATGAGGAACTGAGCCGATGAGCCCGACCCAGCGTCGCCGGTTGCTGCTGGTCCTGCTGGTCGTGCTGGTTGCCGGCGCAGCGGTGGCCCTGGTCAGCACTGCCTTGCAGCGCAACATCGCTTATCTCTACACGCCAGCCGAGGTCAAGGCCGGCCAGGTCGCACCGGACGCACGTTTCCGGCTCGGCGGCATGGTTGCGAAGGGCTCGTTCAAACGCGAACCCGGCGCGCTGCTCGCACGCTTCGAGGTCACCGACGGCGACGCGGTGCTGCCCGTCACCTACGACCGCATCCTGCCCGACCTGTTCCGCGAAGGCCAGGCGGTAGTCGCCACCGGACGCATGGCCAACGGCGTATTCGTCGCCGAAGACGTGCTGGCCAAACACGACGAGACCTATATGCCCAAGGAGCTGGCCGACAAGATGGGCGTGGCGCACGACAAGCATCAGGTCCCGGTCACCACCCCAACGACGGAAACGCCCTGAGTGCTTGGTGAAATCGGACAGGTATTGCTGATCCTCGCCCTGCTGGCAGCCCTGCTGCAAAGCGTCCTGCCGCTGATTGGCGCCCAACGCGGCATCCCGGCACTCACCGCGATTGCACGCCCGGCAGCGCTGCTGCAGCTGACCATGGTGCTCGCCGCCTTCGTGGTGCTGACGATTGCCTTTGTGCGCCAGGACTTCTCGCTGCGCTATGTCGCCGACAACTCCAACTCGCTGTTGCCGATGATCTACCGCTACTCGGCGGTATGGGGTGCGCACGAAGGCTCGTTGCTGATGTGGTCGCTGGTGTTGGCGCTTTGGACCGCAGCGGTTGCGGCGTTCTCGCGACAGTTGCCGCCCGAGGTGATGGCGCGGGTGTTGGCGGTGATGGGCATGATCAGCGTTGGCTTCCTCGCCTTCCTGCTGTTCACCTCCAATCCGTTCGCGCGCCTGCTGCCAGCGCCTAGTGAAGGCCACGACCTCAATCCGCTGCTGCAGGACCCGGGCCTGATCATCCACCCGCCCCTGCTGTATCTGGGCTACGTCGGCTTCGCGGTGCCGTTCGCCTTCGCCATAGCGGCACTGATTGATGGCCGCATCGACGTGCGTTGGTTGCGCTGGACCCGGCCGTGGACCAACGCGGCCTGGGGCTTCCTGACCATCGGCATCGCGCTGGGCAGCTGGTGGGCGTACTACGAGCTGGGCTGGGGCGGTTGGTGGTTCTGGGACCCGGTGGAGAACGCCAGCTTCATGCCATGGCTGGTGGGCGCGGCCCTGCTGCATTCGCAGGCGGCCACCGAAAAACGCGGCGTGTTTGTCGGCTGGACCTTGCTGTTGGCGATCGCCGCGTTTGCGCTGTCCCTGCTCGGCACTTTCCTGGTGCGCTCGGGCGTGCTGACCAGCGTGCACTCGTTTGCCGCCGATCCCTCGCGCGGCCTGTTCATCCTGATCTTCCTGGGCGTCGTGGTCGGCGGCTCGCTGCTGCTCTATGCAATCCGTGCACCCGGCATGGGTGGAAACAGCGCCGACCCGCGTCGGGCGTTCACACTCAACTCCCGCGAAAGCCTGCTGCTGGCCAACAACCTGCTACTCAGCTGCGCCTGCGCCATGGTGCTGCTCGGCACCTTGTATCCACTGCTGGCCGATGCGCTGGATCTGGGCAAGGTCTCGGTGGGGCCGCCGTACTTCGGCACGCTGTTCGTGGTGTTGATGGCACCGATGATCGTGCTGCTGCCGTTTGGCCCGCTCAGCCGCTGGCAGCGCGAGCAGGGCTTGCGCACGCTGGCGCTGTTGGCGCCATGGGCCGGTTTGGCGATTGTGCTGGGCATCATTGGCTGGTGGATGGCACCACAGGGCAAGTTCA
This sequence comes from Stenotrophomonas sp. STEN033, assembly GCF_056856655.1. Taxonomy (NCBI): domain Bacteria; kingdom Pseudomonadati; phylum Pseudomonadota; class Gammaproteobacteria; order Lysobacterales; family Lysobacteraceae; genus Stenotrophomonas; species Stenotrophomonas sp. STEN033. Next base: position 141,080 of record NZ_JBXFWM010000001.1, on the reverse strand, counting down.
AGACCGGCATCGGTATTGCCGGGGCTGCATGGGTAGCTGGCGGCACCGGCTATTACCTGTGGATGCGCCTGCGCAAAAGTGGTCGGCCCAATGCCGAAACCTGGGGAATGCTGATCGCCCACTTCGGCGTCGCCGTCTTCCTGGTCGGCGCCTTGTTGGTGGAAGCGCTGCATGTGCAGCATGAAGTGGCGCTGGCACCGGGCAAATCCATCGACGCCGGCGGGTATACGCTACTGTTCGAAGGCGTGGATGCCAGCGATGGGCCGAACTATCACTCCGACCGCGGGCACCTGCAGGTGTTGCGTGGCGACACGCTGATTACCCGCCTGCACCCGGAAAAACGCATGTACGCCAGCGGCGGCCAGCCGATGACCGAAGCTGGCATCCATCCCACCCTGGGTGGCGATATCTACGTGGCGCTGGGAGAATCACTGGGCGATGGCTCCTGGGCCGTACGCGTACAGATCAAACCTTTTGTCCGCTGGATCTGGTTGGGCGCGGCGCTGATGGCGCTGGGCGGTTTCATCACCGCCGTCGACCGCCGTTTCCGCAGGCTGCCTGAGAAATCGAAATGAATAGTCCTGCACCCGAATCCAACACCAAGCATCGCCTGCCGCCGGTCGCCATCGTCCTCGGGGCATTGTTCTTCCTCGGCCTGATGGGCTTGATGCTGTACGGCGTCAGCCGCTCCGGCAAACCCGACCGCGACAGCCTGCCCTCGGCGCTGATCAACAAGCCCGCCCCCGCCTTCTCCCTGCCGGTGCTGCATGACCCCAGCGTGCATGTCACCGACAAGCAGCTGCGTGGCGCCCCCTACCTGCTCAATGTCTGGGGCAGCTGGTGCCCGACCTGCCGCGATGAGCACCCCATCCTCACCCGCTTCGCCGAGACCAAGCGCGTGCGCGTGATCGGCTACAACTGGAAGGACGAGCCCAGCGAAGCATTGCGCTGGCTGGAGCAGTTGGGCAACCCCTACATGGTGGTGCTGGCCGACCAGGAAGGCCGCACCGCCCTGGACTGGGGCATTGCTGCCGCACCGGAAACCTTCCTGGTCGATGGCAGCGGCATCGTGCGCTGGAAGTACAGCGGCGCCATTACCCAGCAGGTGATGGACGAACAGCTGATTCCGGCACTGGAAAAAGTCGAAGCCGCCGCCGGTGGCAAACACGGTGCACCGGACCTCGGGGCCGCCCGATGAAAGCCTGGGCTGTGGTCCTGCTATGGCTGTGCCTGGTGTTCGCCGCCAGCGCGCAGCCAGCCGGCGACCCCAGCCCACTGCAATACCGCGACCGCGCCGAGGAAGTGCGCTTCCACGCACTCACCGCCGAACTGCGCTGCGTGCAATGCCAGAATCAATCACTGGCTGACTCCAACGCGCAGATCGCCCACGACCTGCGCCGCGAAGTGCTCAAGCTGATGCACGAAGGCCGCAGCGATGCCGAGATCAAGCAGTTCCTGGTCGACCGTTACGGCGAGTTCGTGCTGTACCGTCCGCAGCTGGAAGCCGGCACCGCCCTGCTCTGGTTCGGACCTGGCCTGTTGTTGCTGGCCGGCGCCGTGCTGTTGATCGTGCATGTACGGCGGCGTGGCCGCACCGTTCCTGTTGCCAGCAATGACGACGCCAGTCAGGAAGAGCGCGAATGGTGAATGCCGGCTTCATGACAGGCGCTGCAGTGCTGGCGGTAGTGGCAACCGGCGTCACCTTGTGGCCACTGTGGCGCGCCGGCAAACGGCGGATCTGGGGCAGTCTGGTTGCGATGGCGCTGGTCGCCACGCTGGGCCTGTACCAGTTGTTGGGAACTCCGGCGGCGATGCAGCCGCAACCTGAACCCGCTGCCGCGCCGCAGACCATCGAAGAAGGCATCGCCCAGCTGCAGGATGCCTTGAAGCAGAACCCCGAGCGCGTTGACGGCTGGGTGCTGCTGGCCCGCTCGCAGCTGGAGATCGGCAAGGTCGCCGATGCCGCTGCGGCCTACCAGCGCGCCGTGCAGCTGGCGCCGGAAGAACCCGGCCTGCTGCTCGAAGCCGCACAGACCCGCGCCCAGGCCGATCCCAAATTCCTGTTCGACGACACCGCCCAACAGTGGCTTGCCCGCGCCCGCCAGATCGCACCGGACAACGAGCGGGTGATCTGGCTCACCGGCATCGTGCAGCGTCAGCAAGGCCAGAACGAACAGGCCGCGCAGACCTGGGAAAGCCTGCTACCAAGGTTGGAGCCCGCCGCCGCAAACGCGCTGAAGGCGCAGATCGATATCGCCCGTGGCAAGGCGCCGACCTCCGCGCAGGTTGGCACAGCAACAACAACGGCAGCAGCAAGCACTGCCGGCGGCGGCATCACCATAACGGTTACCCTGGCCCCTGCCTTGGCCGAACGCGCCGCTGCCGGCAAGGAAACCATGTTCGTCATCGCCCGCATCCCTGGTGGCCCACCAATGCCGGTCGCCGTCGAGCGCCACCCTGCGCAGGCAGCGCCACTGACCGTCACCCTTGACGACGACGACAGCCCGATGCCCACGCAGAAGCTGTCGGCGCTACAGGAAGTGGAAGTGTTCGCCCGCCTGTCCGCCAGTGGCAATGCGATGCGCGGCGAAGGCGACGTCGAGTCGGTACCGATCAAGGTCAAATTGCCGACTGACAAGCCGTTGGCGATCATGCTGGGTCAGTAACCCGCTGCAAGCTGTCTTGTGGGAGCGGCGTAAGCCGCGAAGCGAGCATATCCAGCAGATGACAGAGATGCCATGTGCTTGGGCAACTTTAGCTTCGCGGCTTACGCCGCTCCTACAAACAACCCACTCTGGCCGGCACCGACAGCACTGCGGCCGTGGCCGTTCAAGTACCGCCCCGTAGCCCGGGTAAGCGCAGCGCACCCGGGGGAACTCGGCACCACGCGTGAAGCTCACGCCCTTCGCCGCATTTAAAGCGAATTTCACCGTCTTCGGCCGGCCTTGCCTCCCGGGTGCGCTGCGCTTACCCGGACTACAGGGCTGGTTCGGCACGCAGCCCCGGCACGCTCCGCTGGCGCGCCCACCTCGCCGGAATAGCGTGATAACCACTGGTTATCATCCATGCGAAGATGCGCCCGGCATCCCCGTTAAAATTGGCAGATGACTGAATTCACCCCCGTCGGCAGCCGCTTCCATGCGCTGTCTTCCCCATTCCCGATGAAGCGCGGTGGCAGCCTTGTCGGCGCCCACGTCGCCTACGAAACCTGGGGCAATCTGGCCGCCGATGCCAGCAACGCCATCCTGATCGTCACCGGCCTGTCGCCGGATGCGCACGCCGCCAGCAATGCCGACAACCCCGCCAACGGCTGGTGGGAGCCGATGCTTGGCCCCGGCAAGCCAATTGATACCGACCGCTGGTTCGTCATCTGCGTGAACTCGCTGGGCAGCTGCAAGGGCTCTACCGGCCCGGCCTCGTTGGACCCGGCCACCGGCAAGACCTACCGGCTGTCCTTCCCCGAGTTGTCGATTGAAGACGTGGCCAACGCCGCCGCCGAAGTCGTGCGCGCACTTGGCATCACCCAACTGGCCTGCCTGATCGGCAACTCGATGGGCGGCATGACCGCACTGGCGGTGTTGCTGCAGCACCCGGGCATCGCCCGCAGCCACATCAACATCTCCGGCAGCGCCCGCGCCCTGCCGTTCTCGATCGCCATCCGTTCGCTGCAGCGCGAGGCCATCCGCCTCGATCCAGCCTGGAACAACGGCGATTACGACGAAGTGCATTACCCGGAATCGGGCATGCGCATGGCGCGAAAACTCGGCGTCATCACCTATCGCTCGGCGCTGGAATGGGATGGCCGCTTCGGCCGCGTGCGGCTGGACTCGGACCAGACCGCCGAAGACCCGTTCGGCCTGGAATTCCAGGTCGAGAGCTATCTGGAAGGCCACGCCCGCCGCTTCGTGCGCCACTTCGACCCGAACTGTTATCTCTACCTCGGTCGATCCATGGACTGGTTCGACCTGGCCGAATACGCCGATGGCGACGTATTGGCAGGGCTGGCGAAGATCCAGGTTGAGCGCGCGTTGGCCATCGGCGCCAACACCGACATCCTGTTCCCGGTGGAACAGCAGCAGCAAATCGCCGACGGCCTGCGCGCAGGTGGCGCCGACGCGCAGTTCATTGGTATGGATTCACCACAAGGCCATGACGCCTTCCTGGTGGATTACGACCGCTTCGGCCCTGCCGTGGCACAGTTCCTGCGGACACTTCCGACAGCCACGTAAACACCGCCCCGAACTCGGATGCAGGTGGCCGCTGATGGCCCCCTGCCCACTGCGCACAGCACCCTGAAGCCTCCGACAACCGGAGGTCAGCCATGTCGCGCCTGTTGCTGTTTCTGCTGCTCTTGCTCTGCGGTTCGCTCGCCGCCGCACCCGCCGCCGCGCCACCGTTGATGCTGGCCAGCAGTTGGCAGGACGGGCCGGATGTATCCCTCTATCTGGTCAGCGAGAAACTCGACGGCGTGCGCGCACGCTGGGACGGTCACGCGCTCTGGACCCGCGCCGGTCACCGCATCCCGACGCCGGCATGGTTTACCCAGGGCTGGCCCAAGCAGGCGATCGACGGCGAATTATGGATGGCACGCGGTCAGTTCGAAGCCACCAGCGGGCTCATCCGCAGCAGCCCAGCCGATGAGCAGCAGTGGCGCAAGCTCCGTTTCATGGCCTTCGATCTACCCCATGCCACCGCTGGCTTCGCCCGGCGCCATGCCCAGCTCAGCCGGATCATCGCCAATCAAGCCAACCCCTATCTGCTCGCCATAGAGCAACGCCGTCTGCCAGATACCGAAAGCCTGCACCGACACCTGCGCAGCATCGTCCAGGCTGGCGGCGAAGGCCTGATGCTGCATCACCAGGACAACCGCTACAGCGACGGCCGTAGCGCTGGCTTGTTCAAACTCAAACCGTACGACGATGCCGAAGCACGCGTGATCGGCCATGTACCAGGCAAGGGCAAGTATGCCGGCATGGTCGGCGCGCTGCTCGTGCGTGCCGACAGCGGTGCACAGTTCCGCCTCGGCAGCGGCCTGAGTGATGCGCAGCGTGCCGATCCACCGCCGATCGGCAGTCAGGTGACCTATCGCTACAACGGCCTGACCGTGCACGGCCTGCCCCGCTTTCCGCGTTTCCTGCGGGTACGAGATGATCGCTGATCAAAGCAATCATTCCTTGTAGGACCGGCGTAAGCCGCGAAGCACATACATCATCAGATGGCACACGCACATGGGGTCTCAGCATTGCCAGCTTCGCGGCTTACGCCGTTCCCACAAAAGCAGACCCGGTGCAGGGCTTCACAGCCGCTCATGTTTGCGCTGCAATGGCGGCAACAAACAAGGGCAAGCTCGATGCGCTATCAAGGCCGGCTGCAGGATTGGAACGATGACAAGGGCTTCGGATTCGTGATTCCGAACGGCGGTGGTGACCGCGCCTTCGTCCATATCAAAGCCTTCGAGCAGCGCACGCAACGTCCGACTGACGGCATGCTGATCAGCTATGCGCTGCGCAGGGACGAACGCGGCCGCTTCAATGCCATCGCGGTGCGCTCGGCAAGCGCCACCAAAACCGTCACTTCCAAGCCAAAGCGTCCTCCGTTTACCGCGCGCCTGCCGCACGTCCTGCTGGGTGCATGCGCCCTGCTCTGCATACTGGGACTATGGATTGCCAAGTTGATACCCGAATGGACCTTGCCGGTGATTGGCGGGATGAGCGTCTTAGCGCTGGGCTTCTATCTCCACGACAAGGGCGCAGCTGCACGCGGTGAGCAGCGCACGCCCGAAAACACCTTGCACCTGATCTCCCTGCTCGGGGGCTGGCCGGGCGCGCTGATCGGCCAGGGGCTGTTCCGCCACAAGACCAGCAAGTCCAGTTTCCAGGCCATGTTCTGGCTGACGGTCGTGCTCAATGTCACCGCAATCTGGCTCCTTGCCAGTGGCAGACTAAGCCTTCCCCACTAAGCACGCAGCCGCAATGCCAGCGCAGCCCGGCTAAGCGCAGCGTACCCGGGAACTCCGGCCGAGCCCCCAAAAGCAGCCACAGCATCCTCAGGCTTGAAGGTGCAACGCTTTCTCCGGGCCAGGAGTCGCTGACCATGCCAAAGGATTCCGCGACTTCCAGCCCAAGGAACGATCATGGCCTGGCTGTGTAGCCGAGCCGTGCAGATGCCGGTCGCTTATCATCTGCGCTCCCAAGCTCCAGCACGGCATCATGGATCGAGCCATTTTGAAATCCGCACTCCGCCTCGCTTACCTGCATCTTGTCGCCCTCAGCGCCGTCCTCCTCGCTGCGATGCCGAACGCGCTGGCGCAAACCGCACGCAAGCCGTCGTCCTATGAGGTCAGACAGGGCACCACCGCAGCTGCCATCGACAATGCCCAAGCCCCGGCGCAGTTGGCGCGCATCGCCAGTCGTGACGATTTCATGCGCCTGGCGCGGATTTACAACCCCGGCACGGCGCTGGAAATGCCGCACCTGATCTTCACCATCGACCGCCGTGACCCGGCCCGTATCTATTACATCAATACGCCACGCTACGAACTGCACGAGAACTTCGTGCGCCGCGAACGGCTGCTGCCACAGCTGGACAAGGCCACCCTCAACGCGCAGTACAAGGACCCGCAGCGGCGTTTCCTGTTCGGCACCGTAAGCTGGCAGCGCGATCTGCCCGGCTATACCTACGAGTTCTGGGAAGGCGACCAGCTGACACCGGCACTGCTCAGGCAGACCGATCAGCTGGTACGGGGATCGTTCTACGAGGCGATCCGCTTCAAGACCAATTCCACGTTGCACGAACAGACCGCCCGCTCCGCCGGCCTGCCCTTCACCACCCAGGAAGCACTGCTGCGCGAGCAATCCTTCCTGCCCTTGAACACGGGTATCGCCAGTGGCCGCCTGCGCATAGTCCGCTCGATCGAACAGGCAAGCGACCTGTCGCCGCAGGACATCGTGGTACTGGACGAGGTTCCGATCTCGCTGCCACCGGTTGCCGGCCTTGTTACCCAACGCCCATCGACGCTGTTGTCGCACGTCAACCTGCTGGCCAAGGGGTGGCGTATCCCCAACGTCTATGTCCGCGACGCGCAGGCTGCATTGCGCGTCTACGACGGACAATGGATCGAGCTGGAAGTCACAAACAACGATTACAAGGTGCGACCAGCCCTGCGTCCAACCCGCACGCCTCCCGGAACCACGCAAGCCGGGGTGCGCAATCTGCCGCGGCCCGACCTGTCGGTCACCACGCTGAAGCCGCTTTCGGCATTGCGCGCCAGGGACAGCAATCATTGCGGCGTCAAAGCGGCGAATCTGGGCACCCTCAGATCCGCGCTGCCGCCTTCGGCCCGCGTTCCCGACGGATTCTGCGTTCCCTTCTCGCAGTACCAATCGGCGATGCAGAAGCTGCGCATAAACGAGCGACTGGCCGCACTACAACAGCAGCCGGGTTTCGCCACCGATGCCAATGTCCGCCGCACTGCCCTCACCGCACTGCGTGCCGAGATCGCCAACGCCGTGCCGGACCCTGCGCTGGCGCGCAGCCTGCAATCGCAGTGGCAGAGCCAGCTGCAGGGCCGTGGCGTATTCGTGCGCAGCTCCTCCAACTCCGAGGACCTGCCCAACTTCAGCGGCGCCGGCCTGTACACGACGGTGCCCAATGTCGTCGGCACCGATGCGCTGGTGCGGGCCGTGCAGACGGTATGGGCGTCGGTCTACAACTTCGAGGCCTACGAAGCACGCCGCGCTGCTGGTTTGGGCCAGGACGCAGTGGCGATGGCGGTACTGGTGCAGCTGGCCGCGCCCTCGGACAGTTCCGGGGTGATGATCACCCGCGATCCATTTGATGCAGCACGTCGCCATATCACCTATATCTCGGCCAAGCGCGGCCTCGGCATCCGCGTGGTGGAAGGCAAGCGGCAGGCCGAGCAGGTGATGTATTCGAACTGGTCCAAGGCCGTGCAGGTGCTCAGCCGTTCCGCGGAGGACACCCAACTGGTCGCCAATGCCAGCGGCGGTGTTCGCGAAGTGGCGCTGACCGGCTCCCGCCAGGTGTTGACCGATGCGCTGATCGCGAGGCTGGCAGCGGTTGGCAGCCGCACCAAGCAGGCGTTGGGCGGAGTTGATCAGGACATCGAATGGGCAGTGGTTGGCGATGACATACTCATCCTGCAATCGCGGCCCTATGTGGATGGAAGCAGCCGCTAGGGACTGCCCCATCTTCTCCATCGCCCAGTACCAGCCGATTCGGACGTGCCCGTGGACAAGATCGATCTCAAGCGCCAGCTGAAGCAGCTCTACCAGCCCTCGGCCAAGGCCATTGCCGAGGTCGACGTGCCTGCCTTCAACTTCCTGATGATCGATGGCGCTGGCAATCCGAACACCGCGCAGGAGTACGGGGATGCCGTGGAAGCGCTGTTCTCCGTCGCCTACACCATCAAGTTCGCACTCAGGAAAGCCGGGCGGATGGACTACGCCGTGATGCCGCTGGAGGGTCTATGGTGGGCTGATGACATGGCGGCGTTCCAGCGCGATGAGAAGCAGCATTGGCTGTGGACCATGATGATCATGCAACCTTCGGAGGTGTGCCGGCAGGACGTGGAGTCCGCGGTCAACGCCTTGCAGAAGAAGTCCCTGCCTGGCCTGTCAAAGCTGCGCTTCGAGACATTTCACGAAGGACGATGTGCGCAGCTGCTGCATGCTTTCATCGGCGAGCGATCCGCATTGCGCGGCAAGCACCATGAGATCTACCTGAGCGACATCAGAAGAGCAGCACCGGAGAAGTGGAAAACCATCATCCGCCAGCCCATGCAATGAATCACAATGATGACCAACCCCGCCCTCAGCCCGAGTAACAGGAGCCCAGCATGACCTTCTGGCTGGTCGCAACAGCAGCCAGCATCGGCCTGGGCTTGGCGGCCGGCGCCTTGTGCCGACGAACCTGGCTTGCCGTGCTGCTTGCCGCCCTGCTCGGCGGACTGCTCGCACCCTATCTTGGCCTGCGCTTTGTCTGGGATGTGACCGGCCATCGCGATGCGCAGGATGGCCTGGCTTTCCTGTTCGGGCCGATGATCACCGTACCTGTTGCCAGCCTTGTCGCCTATGGTTTCAAGCGCTTGCGTAGAAACAAACGCAGCTGACGACGCACGCTTGTTCGTCGCAACCTGGAGGTTTCCAAAGCCGGGCATAGCCCGGCTCAAAGCTCGCTATTGCTGGGTCAAGCGCCCCTGCTGCAACCGGTACTCGCGCTGCACCACACCTTCAGGCAGTCGATCATGGGTGATCATCAACAGGCTGCGCTGCCCCAGCGCCGCCGCCAGATCGAGCAGCAGCGCATGCGCGGTATCCACGTCCAGGCCTTCGGTCGGCTCGTCCAGCACCATGATCGGCGCGTTGCGCAGCAAGGCACGCGCCAAGGCCAAACGCCGCGCCTGACCCGCCGACATGGTGGCACCGTTCTCACCCACCCATGCGGCGAGCCCGCCTTGTTGCTGCGCCCAATCGCTCAAGCGCACCTGCGCCAGTACCGCCCACAAGGCGTCGTCACCGGCCTGCGGATCACCCAACCGCAGATTGTCCGCAATGCTGCCGGCAAACACCGGTGCCCCTTGTGGCAACCAGGCAATCTGCCGATACCAATCATCCTGGACGAACTCACGCAGATCGACACCACCGAAGCGCACTGCCCCCTGCTGCGGGTCCCATAGCCGCAGCAGCAGGGCGGACAAGGTCGTCTTGCCGCAGCCGCTGTCGCCACGGATGGCGATGCGCTCACCCGGCGCCAGCTGCAGATCCACGCCATCCAGCAGACGCCGCGTCTCGCCCGGCCAGGCAAACACCACCTGCTCGAACACAACCGCGGCGGCATCCGCAACCACGGCGCGAGGCTGGACCGGGTCCTGCACGGCTGGCGCCTGATCAACAATCTGCCGCAGACGCTTGCCAGCCACCCGCGCCGACTGCAGGGCCTGCCAGGCAATGCCACTGCCTGCTGCGACCTCCAGCAGCGCAACGGTCAGGAACACCAGCGTTGCGGCGAATGGCGCCTCCACCTTGCCAGCCTGGAACGCCGTCAAGGCCAACCACAGCATCGCCAACAGGCCAAGCCCAGCCAGTGCCGAATGCAGCACGTTGCCACCGATAAGACGGCCGCGACGTCGTTGATCGCTGCGCGCCAACTGCTGCGCCGCTGCATCCACACGCAGCGCCCAATCATCGCGGGCATCCAGGGCGGTGAGATCAGCCGCGCCTTCCAGGCCTTCAAACGCCAAAGTACGCAGGCTGGCGCGCTGCTGCGCGCGCTCGGCCTCGACCGCGTCGCCACGGCGCACCGCGAACACCGGAACGCCAATTCCCACCAACACCGCGAGCACCAGTAACAACAGTGCCGCCGGCCAGTAAATGAATCCGGCCGCGACCACACTCGCCAGGGCGGCGCCCGCCAAGGCCAGCAAGGGACTGATCGCCCGCACCATCAAGCCGTCGACTTCGCCGATATCGGTGATCAGCCGTGCCAGCAACTCACCGGTACGACTGCTTCCCAATCGGGCAGGCGCCAACGGCAATGCACGCTGGAAGAACCACACGCGCAGGTCACGCGCAATCCGCAAGGTCGCATCGTGGCCTACGAGCTTTTCGAAGTAGCGCGAGACGATGCGCGCCATCGTCAAGGCGCGGATACCGGCCGACGGCGAGAAGAAGTTGAAAGTGCCGCCCATGCCCAAGGCACCGGCCAACGCTGCGGCGGTGAGGAAGCCACCGGACAAACCCAGCAGGCCAATCCCGGCCAGCATGGTGGTGAACAGCAGCACCGTCGCCAACGCCAGCCGCCAGCGGTGGCGCTTGAATACATCACGCATCGTCTGCGGGCTCATGCGCGCGCTCCCTGCACTGCAACCTGCACGCTGCCCTGCAGATCGACGATCTTGTCGGCCCAGCGCATCGCCGCCTCGCTATGGGTGGCCATCAGCACCGTGCGACCACGCGTATGCGCGGCCAGGGCCTGCAGCAGATCCCCCTCGGTCTGCGGATCAAGGAAGGCGGTGGGTTCGTCGAGCAGGAACAGATCCGGCTCCAGCAGCAATAGCCGCGCCAGTCCAATCCGCCGCGCTTCACCGCCAGACAGACCAAAGCCACGCTCACCGATCACCGTATTCAAGCCCAAGGGCAGATGCTGGGCAAAGCGCATCACCTGGGCCACTTCAGCCACCGCCTGCAGGCGCACAGCGCTTACTGCCGGGTCGGCCATGCGCAGGTTGTCGGCAATCGAGCCGTGGAACAGATAGGGACGCTGGCCTGCGTAGCCGATGCGCACGCCGTCCCGAAGCACGATGCGACCTTCGCGCGGCGGCAGCCAGCCGGCCAGGGCTTCCAGCAAGGTGCTTTTTCCACTGCCACTGGGGCCGATCAGGGCCAGGCGCTGACCGTCGCCGATCTCCAGCGAAAAATCCTTCAACACATCGTGGGTGGCGCCTTGGGGGCGCAGCACGACATTGCGCACCGACACCAGCGGCGCGTGCAACTGCGCCGGCTCCGTCGCTACCAGGGACGCAGCGACGGAAGTTGCCGCAGCAGCATCCTGATCGTCAGCCAGCAGGCGCTCGACTTCGGCCGCTGCCGCCAACGCATTGGCACGGTCGTGGTAGTGCGCGGCCAGGCGCCGCAGCGGCGCGTAGAACTCCGGCGCCAGCAGCAGGCAGAACATGCCGGTGCCCAAGGTCGGCACCACCGAGTGCAAGGACATCAACCCCAGATAGCTCAAACCCAGGTACAGGGCCACCATCGCCACGCTGACCGAGGCGAAGAATTCCAGCACCGTGGAGGACAGGAAGGCGATGCGCAGCACCTTCATGGTGCGTTCGCGCACGCCATCAGCGGCGGCGGCAACGCCTTCCAGCTCGGCCTCACCGCGCCCGTACAGGCGCAACAGTCCCAATCCCTTGATACGATCGGCAAAGTGGCCACTCATCCGCGCCAGCTCGCCCAGCTGTGCCCGACCCGCGGCCTCGGCACCCCAGCCGACCAGCATCATGAAGAACGGCACCAGCGGCGCGGTGAAGATGAAGATCAGCGCCACCACCCAGTCCACATAGGCCACGGCGGCGGCAATCAGCAGCGGCACCACCACCACTTCCACCCGCACCGGCTGGAATCCGGCGTAATAGCCCTCGATGGCATCGCCATGCGACAGCAGCAGCTCGCCCAGTTCACCCGTGCGCTGGCGGCGCAGCCACAGCGGTCCGCGTGCCAGCAAACGCCGGTAGACCTGCTCGCGCAGGGCCAGTTTGGCGCTGTCGGCGACCTTGCCGGCGGCGGTCTGCGCGACCCCGCCGAGCAGGCTGCGCAGCACCAGCACCGCCGCCAATATCCAGAAACCGTGAATTACCTGTACCCAATTCAGTCCTTCCACGACTATGCTCTGGATCAACCAGGCAATGGCGCCAGCCTGCACGATCAGCAGCGCACCTGAAGTACAGACGGCCAAGGCCGCCAAACGCTGCTGTGACCGGGCCCCGGACGCCAGCGCCGCCAGCCACTGCTGCTGTACGCGGCGTTGCTGCTGCACCGCGTTGGAATGTGGAACTTCGCTCAAGACTGACAACTCAGGTGAAGGAGATCTACGTGATTGTAAGCAAGCCGTACCCCGCCTGCCGGCCCTGCACGATCGGCGTTGGACAGCCAGCCCACATTGATCCAGATCAAGGCATTGGCAGGCCTGAACGGGGAGTATCGCTGCCATAGAACCCCTCCCAGCCACTCCATGACGCCCAATTCCCACGAGGTAGCCAGGCCATGATCGACTCAACAGTCGTAGAACTGTCACGTCTACAGTTCGCGCTGACCGCGATGTACCACTTCATTTTCGTCCCGCTCACGCTGGGGCTCTCTTTCATGATCGCGATCATGGAGAGCGTCTATGTGATGACCGGCAAGGATGTCTGGCGCCGCATGACCCTGTTCTGGGGCGTGCTGTTCGGCATCAACTTCGCCATGGGTGTGGGTACCGGTATCGTGATGGAGTTCCAGTTCGGCATGAACTGGTCCTATTACAGCCACTATGTGGGTGACATCTTCGGCGCACCGCTGGCCATCGAGGGCCTGATGGCGTTCTTCCTGGAGGCGACCTTCATCGGTCTGTTCTTCTTCGGCTGGGGCCGCCTGTCCAAGGTGCAGCATTTGACCGTGACCTGGTTGATGGCGCTGGGCACCAACCTGTCGGCACTGTGGATCCTGATCGCCAACGGCTGGATGCAGTACCCCGTGGGTGCGGTGTTCAATCCGGAAACGATGCGCATGGAGGTGGTGGATTTCGCCGCCGTGCTGCTGAACCCGGTGGCCCAGGCCAAGTTCGTGCATACCGTCTCGGCCGGTTATGTGGCTGGCGCGATGTTCGTGATGTCGATCTCGGCGTTCTTCATGCTGCGCGGCAAGCACCGCGAAATTGCCCGTCGCTCGTTCGCGGTGGCCTCGGCCTTCGGCCTGCTGGCATCGATCTCGGTTGCCGTGCTGGGTGATGAATCCGGTTACGCCACGGCCGAAAACCAGAAGATGAAGCTGGCTGCCATTGAGGGCATGTGGCATACCCATCCGGCTCCGGCACCGTTCACTGCATTCGGTATCCCGAACCAGCAGGAACAGCGCAACGACTTCGAAGTGCAGATCCCGTACGTGATGGGCCTGATCGCCACCCGCTCGCTGGATGAGGAGATCCCGGGCATCCTGGACCTGGTCAAGCAGGCCGAAGGTCGCGTCAAGGGGGGTCAGATCGCCTACGCCGCACTGGAACGCATCCGCGCCGACAAGAACGACGTTGAAGCCCGCGAGGTCTTTGACCGTCATTGGCAGGATCTGGGCCACGGCCTGCTGCTGAAGCGTTACCGCGACGACATCGAGAACGCCACCCCCGAGCAGATTGCACAGGCTGCGCTGGATACGGTGCCGACGGTTGGCCCGCTGTTCTGGACCTTCCGCGTCATGGTCGGCCTCGGCATCTACATGATTGGCTTCTTCGCCCTGGCCTTCTACTACTCCTGCCGCAACAACTTCGAGGACAAGCGCACCTTCCTGCGGGTTGCCCTGTGGTCGCTGCCGGCACCGTGGATCGCCATCGAATGCGGTTGGTTCATCGCCGAGTACGGCCGCCAGCCGTGGGCTGTTGATGGTGTGCTGCCGACGTTCTATGCCGCCTCGGGCCTGGCCGTCTACGAAATCCTGGCAACGCTGGTCGGCTTCACTGCGCTGTACACGGTGCTGCTGGTCATCGAAGTCAAGCTGATGCTCAAGGCCATCCGCAAGGGCCCGGACGACATCCTGCCCTCGCTGCAGCAGTCGGCCGTCGCAACCAACCACGCCAATGCCGCCGGCAACGGCCAGGCATAAGGCAGGAGAACACACATGGAATTCATTCTTCTGGACTACACGACGCTACGCGTGATCTGGTGGCTGCTGCTGGGCGTGCTGCTGATCGGCTTTGCGGTGATGGACGGTTTCGACCTCGGCGTTGGCACCTTGCTGCCGTTCGTGGCCAAGACCGATGAAGAGCGCCGCCTGGTGATCAACACCATCGGCCCGGTTTGGGAAGGTAACCAGGTGTGGCTGGTGCTCGGTGGCGGCGCGATCTTCGCCGCCTGGCCGCCGCTGTATGCGGTGAGCTTCTCCGGCTTCTACCTGGCGATGTTCCTGATCCTGTTCGCCCTGATCCTGCGCCCGGTCGGCTTCAAGTACCGCGGCAAGATGCCCAGCCAGCGCTGGCGCAACAACTGGGACAAGGCGCTGTTCATCGGCGGCTTCATCCCGGCGCTGATCATGGGCGTGGCGGTTGGCAACGTGCTGCTTGGCGTGCCGTACCACTTCGATGACACCCAGCGCGTGTTCTACACCGGCAACCTGCTCGGCCTGTTGACCCCGTTCGCCCTGCTGGCTGGCCTGGTCAGTGTGGCGATGCTGGTGTCGCACGGTGCGGCCATGCTGGTGCTCAAGACCAGCGGTCCGGTCGCTGAGCGTTCGGCAAAGATCGGCAGCATCGCCGCCATCGCCTCGTTCGTACTGTTCGCCCTTGCCGGTGCCTGGGTTGCCTTCGGCCTGCCGGGTTACCAGATCACCTCGCAGGTGGTTACCGATGGTGCCAGCAACCCGCTGTTGAAGACGGCTGAGTTCTCGCAGGCCGGCGGCTGGCTGCACAACTACAGCACCATGCCGGCCACGATCCTGGCGCCGGTGGTGGGCCTGCTGGGTGCACTGGCCAGTGCGGTGTTGTTGCGCAAGCGCCGTGGCGGCCTGGCCTTCATCGCCTCCGGTGCCTCCATTGCCGGCATCATCTTCACCGTTGGCTTTGCGATCTTCCCGTTCCTGCTGCCTTCCTCCACCCAGCCGGGCTCCAGCCTGACGGTGTGGGACGGCTCCTCCAGCCACCTGACCCTGTGGGTGATGCTGCTGGCCACCGTGATCTTCCTGCCGATCATCATCGCCTACACCACCTGGGTGTACCGCGTACTGAAGGGCAAGACCACGCTGGAAGAAATGGGTGAAAACCCGAACGCCTACTGATCCGCAACGACAACATCAAGGAGACAACTCATGTGGTATTTCGCTTGGATTCTGGGTGCTGGCCTCGCTGCGACGGTCGCCATCCTAAACGGCATGTGGTTTGAAGCGCGCGAAGCAAACAAGATCGATGCAAAGCGCTGAAAAACTGCGTGAAGGTATTGCCAAAACGCCGGACTGAGCGTATCTTTCCGGCTCCCTTCGCGGGGTGTAGCTCAGTCTGGTAGAGCGCTACGTTCGGGACGTAGAGGTCGCAGGTTCGAATCCTGTCTCCCCGACCAAAGGGTCGAAACTAGCCTGGAACAACGGCAACGTTGTCCAGGCTTTTTATTCGCCGGTACATGATTACCGGCAGCCAACGCACCACGCCTTGCAGGCAGCGCTGGCTGAACAAAAGAACTTGCAGGGCACGAGGTTCACCGCTATCATAGGCGGCTCCTTCGGGGTGTAGCTCAGTCTGGTAGAGCGCTACGTTCGGGACGTAGAGGTCGCAGGTTCGAATCCTGTCTCCCCGACCAATTTGACAAAAGCCGGCCTCTGGTCGGCTTTTGTTTTTGGTGGGTTTCAAACGACGCCACCCACCGCGTCGGAGTAAGCAATGTCCACGTCCGCCCAGCCCCTTCCCCGGCACCCCCTGCTCAAGGGCCGCCTGCTGGCATTCATCGCCATCGTGCTGGTCTCGGCCAACCTGCGCAGCGCGGTCACCTCGCTGACGCCACTGCTGGACCGGCTTGGCCACATCTTCGATTTCGGCAGCACCATGACCGGTGTGCTCGGCATGATGCCGACCGCCGCCTTCGCCGTATTCGGCCTGGCCACCCCGCGTATCACCCGCGCCATCGGCCTGGAGCGCACGGCAGTACTGACCATGGTGCTGGCTACCATCGGCCTGCTGTTGCGCGCCTTCTCCGGCAACGTCGGCATGCTGCTGCTGGGCTCAGCCATCGCCCTGGCCGGCATGGGCATGGGCAACGTGGTGGTGCCGCCGCTGGTAAAGCGCTATTTCGCCGACCGCGTCGGCACCTTGAGCACCATCTACATCACCGTATTGCAGGCCGGCACCATGGTGCCTGCGCTGCTGGCGGTACCGGTGGCTGATCAGTTCGATTGGCGCATCTCGCTGGGCATGTGGTCACTGCTGTCGCTGGCCGCGTTGCTGCCGTGGATCCTGCTGGCACGCAGCGCCCCACGCGCGGAAGCAACAACCACCACCAACGCCGAGCACGCCGCTGGCCGCGTCTGGAAGACGCAACTCGGCTGGGGCATGGCGCTGATGTTCGGCATGACCTCGCTGGGTACGTATTCCCTGTTCACCTGGTTGCCGAAGGTGATGGTGGAAGCCGGCGCCAGTGAATCCTTCGGCGGCGTGATGGTGGCGGTGTATTCGGCCATCGGCCTGCTGCCCTCGCTGCTGGTGCCCGCCCTGGCGGTGCGCATGCGCAACCCGTTCCCGATCGCGATGATGGTGTTCGTGCTGAACATGATCGCCTTCGCCGGCCTGCTGTGGGCACCGATGAGCGCACCCTTGCTGTGGGCGGTGATCGCCGGCCTGGGCCCGTCCACCTTCCCGCTCGGCCTTACCCTGATCAACCTGCGCACCCGCAGCCAGGCCGGCTCGGCGGCGCTGTCCGGCTTCATGCAGGGCGTGGGTTACAGCCTGGCCAGCCTGGGCCCGCTGCTGTTTGGCTGGCTGCATGGCCTGAGCAACGGCTGGACCTGGTCGTTCGCCTTCCTCGCCGTATGTTCCGGCGTGCTGCTGACCGGCGCCTGGTTTGCCTGCAAGCCACAGCAGTTGGAAGACCACTGGAAGTGAGCTGCCGTTGATACAGGAAAGCCGCCGATGTGAATCGGCGGCTTTTTCGTATTCGCGCAAGCAACGTAGCCCGGGTAAGCGCAGCGCACCCGGGGATTGCAATGGTCGAAGACCTGCAGCACCTTAACGCTACGTGCTCCCGGGTGCGCTGCGCTTACCCGGGCTACGATGGGGACTTACTTCAGCGGATGCCTGACCTGGCCTTCGCCGCGCACCACGAAGCGCTCCACCGTGAGTGCCTCCAGCCCCATCGGCCCGTAGGAATGCAGGCGCGTGGTGGAAATGCCGATCTCCGCCCCCAGCCCCAGTTCGCCGCCGTCGGAGAAGCGCGAAGAAGCATTGACCATCACCACCGCCGAGCGCAGTGCACGCACGAAGGCTTCGCCATGGGCGGGATCGCCGGTGGCGATCACCTCGGTATGGTCGGAGGTATAGGTCTGGATATGGGCGATGGCCGCCTGCATGTCCGGCACCACGCGGATGGCCAGGATCAGGTCCAGGTATTCGGCCGCGTAATCCTCCTCGGTGGCCGCGGCGATGCCGGGCAGCAGCGCCTGGCTGGCCGCATCACCGCGCAGTTCGACACCCCTCTCGCGCAGCGCGGCCGCGGCCAGCGGCAGGAAGCGTGGCGCGATGGCCTCATGCACCAGCAAGGTCTCCAGCGAATTGCAGGCCGCCGGGCGCGAGGTTTTGCCATCCACCAGCAGGTCCACTGCCAACTGCAGGTCAGCGCTGTCATCGACAAACAGGTGGCAGACGCCCTTGTAGTGCTTGATTACCGGCACCCGCGCGTGTTCGGCGACAAAGCGGATCAGCCCTTCGCCGCCGCGCGGAATAGCCAGGTCGATAAGGTCGTTGAGCTGCAGCAGCTCCAACATGGTCTCGCGGCGCAGGTCTTCGACCAGCGTGAGTGCCGCATCAGGCAAGCCGGCCTCGCGCAACGCACGCTTGAGGCTGGCAGCAATCGCCGTATTGGAATGGATGGCCTCCGAGCCACCGCGCAGGATCACGCCGTTGCCGGCCTTGATGCACAGCGCTGCGGCATCGGCAGTCACGTTCGGGCGTGCCTCGTAGATCATCGCGATCACGCCCAACGGCACCCGTACCTTCTGCACACGGATGCCATTGGGGCGGTCGTAGTCCCGGGTCACCTCGCCCACCGGATCCGGCAAGGCAGCGACTTCGCGCAGCGCATCGGCCACACCGCGCAGACGTTCCGGGTTCAAGGCCAGCCGATCCAGCATCGCCGAGCCCACCCCCTTGTCGCGTGCCGCCTGCAGGTCACGCGCGTTGGCGGCGAGGATGCTGCCTGCATCGGCTTCCAGCGCAGCAGCCATCGACTTCAGCAGCGCGCTGCGGGCCTGACTGGAAAGCAGGCCCAGTTGCTGCGCGGCATCGCGGCACTGCAATGCAAGGGTGCGGATATCACTCATGTTCTGTCCTGCCGATGATCAAAGGAAAACTCACAGCAACACCAGGTCGTCACGGTGGACCACGTTGTCGCCGTAGTTGTAGCCAAGGATGGATTCGATCTCACGGGTGTGGTGCTGGCTGATGCGGCGGATATCGACTGCCGAGTACTGGCTGACGCCGCGCGCCACCTGTTGCTGGCCCCGCGCATCGAACAGCCGCACCTCCACCATGTCACCACGGCGGAACTCGCCCTCCGCACCCACCACGCCCCCTGGCAGCAGCGAGGCGCCCTTGTCACGCAATGCGCGTGCCGCGCCGGCGTCGATCAGGATCGCACCCGGCTCCAGCGGCGCATGTTTCAGCCAATACTTGCGCGCGGCAATACGTGACTGCCCGGCATGCAGGCGGGTGCCGTACAAGCGCCCCTGTGCCAACCCGCGCACCACGTCGGCGCTGCGGCCATTGAACAGGAAGGTGTCGATGCCGGCTGCGCCAGCCTTGGCAGCGGCCTGCAGTTTGGTCTGCATGCCGCCGGTGCCTACCGCGCTGCCGCTGCCGCCGGCCATTGCAAGGACGTCCGGGGTCAATTCGGCGACCTCGTTGATCGGTTGCGCATCGGGATTGCTGCGCGGGTCGGCGGTGTACAACCCGTCGATGTCGGTGGCGATGAACAAGGCATCGGCATCGACCAGCGCGGCGACGATGGCGGCGAGGTTGTCGTTGTCACCAAGCTTGAGCTCATCCACCGATACGGTGTCGTTCTCGTTGATCACCGGCAAGGCGCCCAGTGCCAGCAACTCATTGAGCGTTGCGCGCGCATTGAGATAGCGCCGGCGATTGCGCAGGTCATCGTGGGTCAGCAGCACCTGCGCCACCGGGCGCTCGAAGAAGCGCTGCCACAAGGCGATCAGCTGCGCCTGCCCCAGCGCGGCCAGCGCCTGCCGCGCGGCCATGGCTGCACCGGCCTCCGCGGCCTTGGGAACGATGGCGCGGCCTGCGGCAACGGCGCCGGAGGAGACGATCACCACTTCGCGCCCGGCCAGCACATTGGCCGACACGAACTGCGCCAGCCCGAGCGCGAAGCGCGGGGTCAAGCCGCCACCATCGGCAGCCAGCAGACTACTGCCGACCTTGAGGACGGCGCGGCGCCATTGCGGTAGTGCTTGTTCGGTGAACGGAGAGAACGACGTCTGGATCATGGGATCAGCGGGTGTTCCACTCGTGGATGGTCAGCTCGGAGCTGCCCTGGATGGCCAAAGGGTCGCTGGCGACGATGGCCTTGGCGGCTTCGAGGGTGTCGACATTCTTCAGCACGTAGGCGCCGCCGGTACCGTCGCTGAAGCCACCGGTCAGGTGCAGCTGGTCCTTGCCGCTGAGTGCATCGAGAAAGGCTTTGTGCGGCGCAATTACCGCGTCGTCGAACGACGGCTTCCGCATTGCCAATACCAGGTAGAGCTTCATTGAATTCTCCTTTAGCTGCGTATGACACCACGCCGAAGCGGAAGGTGGTGCGATTGCTTTCGCATGGAACTTGCTTTGGCTTTGGCTTTGGCTTTGGCTTTGGCTTTGGCTTAAGCCCCTCTCCCGCCTGCGGGAGAGGGGTTGGGGTGAGGGCAAGCTTCTAGCTAAGCGAAAAATCAAAAGCCCCCCTCATCCGCCCTTTGGGCACCTTCTCCCGCAGGCGGGAGAAGGGACAGCCACAGCCAAAGCCAAAGCCAAAGCCACAGCCACAGCCAAAGCCACAGCAAGAGCCGGGCAAAAACCAATACGGGCGCCATCCGGCGCCCGCATCAGAACATCAGCCCTGCAGCGCGCTCCAGCGCGCACCAAGCTCTTCCAGTCGTAGATCCGCGGCCGCACCGGGCGACACGCGTGCCGCCAAGCTGCCCTCGGGTGTACGCCCCTGCCCTGCCGTATCCGATGCCGCTGCTGCGGCCTTGTACGCATCACGGAACGGCACGCCCGCCACCGCGGCTTCCACCGCAACGTCGGTCGCATACATCCCCGAATCAATCGCTGCGCGGATGTTGTCATCGCGCCAATCCAGGTTCGACAACAAGGCCGGCAGCAGTTCCAGCGCGGCAAGGCCACGGCCAAAGCCGTGCACGATGGCGCCCTTGGAGTTCTGCAGGTCACGCTGGTAGCCGGACGGCAGCGACAGCAGCTGCTCGATCTCGGTACGCGCGGCGGCAACGCTGGCATGGGTGGCACGCATCAACTCGATCACATCCGGGTTGCGCTTGTTCGGCATGATCGAGCTGCCGGTGGTGTACTGCGCCGGCAGCGCCACGAAGGCGAACTCACCGGTGGTGAACAGCGACAGGTCCCAGGCGATACGACGCAGGTCCAGTGTCGCCCCACCCAAGGCTTCCAATGCGGCCAGCTCGAACTTGCCGCGCGAAAGCTGCGCGTAGATCGGGCTGATCTGCATGCGCGAGAATGCCAGCGCCCTGGTGGTGTGCTCGCGGTCCAGCGGCAGGTTGACGCCATAACCAGCTGCCGTACCCAGCGGGTTGGTGTCGATCAGCGCGCGGGTGTCACGGGCACGAATGGCATTGTCGATGAAGGCCTCGGCCCAGCCGGCCCACCACATGCCCGCCGAGGACACCACGGCGCGCTGGATATGCGTGTAGCCCGGCAGCGGCTGCAGCGTTTCGGCCGCAGCACGATCCAAGGCGACCTTGGCAACTTCGGCGCTGATCTGCGCCACACGCTCCAGCTTGTCCTTCAGCCACAGACGCGTGGCGACCAGGATCTGATCGTTGCGGCTGCGGCCGGTATGGATCTTGCGGCCGGCATCGCCAAGACGCTCGGTCAGGCGTGCCTCGATGGCCGAATGGCAATCCTCGTACTGCTCGTCCAGCACGAAGCTGCCACTGCGGAAATCCTCGGCCAGGATGGCCAGCTCGCGCTTGAGCGCGCCCAACTCGTCGGCGCTGAGGATGCCGATGTGCTGCAGGCCCTCGGCGTGTGCGGTGCTGGCCTGGATGTCGTGCAGGAAAAACTCACGGTCCAGGATGACGTCGTCACCGGCCAGGAAGGTCTGGATCTTCGCATCAACCGCAACGCCGGGCTTCTGCCAAAGCAAATTTGTCATGTCGATCTCTCTCAATGCAGCCATGTAGGCGCGGCGTAAGCCGCGAAGCGGACAACCTCTCAGCCGCCGCTGCCCACCAGAATCAGTACGGAACCGCCATCAGTTCATCCAGCCCCAACGCCCGGTTGAGGTTCTGCAATGCCTGGGTAGCCGCGCCCTTGAGCAGGTTGTCGATGGTAGCCACCACTACCACGCGCTTGTTGCCCGGCGCCATGGTGAAGCCACCGATCTGTACACCATGCTTGCCGGCAATGCGGCTGACCCACGGCGCCTCATCCACTATTTCAACCAAAGGCTCGTTGGCATAGCGCTGCGCGTACAGCGCGACGATCTCTTCGCGGCTGCGCGGCTGCTGCAGCCACAGGTTGACGGTCATGGTAATGCCGCGGAAATGCGGGGCCACATGCGGCATGAACTCCACCGGCACGCCGAGCTGGGTCGACACCTCGCGCTCATGCACGTGGTTGGTCAAGGCGTAAGGCATCAGGTTGTCGCGCAGCAGCTCGGGGTTGTTCTTGTCCGACGGCGTGGTGCCGGCACCGGACCAGCCGGAGACGCCAAAGCAGGTCGGCGGACCGGCGAGCTGGCTCAGCAGCGGCGCGATCGCCAGCTGCATGGCCGTGGCATAGCAGCCCGGGTTGCTGATGCGCTTCTGCCCGGCATAGCGCGCGCGGGTCAGTTCCGGCAGGCCGTAATACCAGCTGTTGTCGAAACGGTAGTCGGCCGACAGGTCGACGATCACCGTGTCCGGTGCCGCCGCATCCAGCGCCGCCACGAACGGTTCGCCCTTGCCGTTGGGCAGGGCCAGCACCACCGCGTCCACGCCCTTGGCCGCTACCGCGTCCGGGCCCAGGCTTTCATAGCGCAGCTCGCCGGTATAGGCGCTGTTGTGGTCGGCCACGCGCTGCCCGTCCAGCTCGCGCGAGGACACGAAGGCCAGCTCGATGCGCGGATGTGCGGCCAGCAGGCGGATCAGTTCGGCACCGGTGTAACCGCGTGCGCCGACAATGCCTACCGAGAATTTCTTGTCAGTCATGAATGCGAATCCAGAAGGAATTGCAGGTGGGCTTTCACCGCCGGCCATTCCGTATCAATGATGGAGAACACCACGGTATCGCGGCGCGATCCGTCGGCATGACGCTTGTGGCTGCGCAGCACACCATCCTGCTTCGCACCGAGGCGGGCAATGGCGTTGCGCGAAGCCTGATTGAACCAGCTGGTCTCGAAGCCCACGCTGATGCAACCCAGGGTTTCAAAGGCGTGATGCAACAACAGCAACTTTGCTTCGGTGTTCAAACCGCTGCGCTGCACGCGCGGGTGGTACCAGGTGTAGCCGATGTTCAGACGCGGCACATCGGCTTCCAGCGCATAGAAACGCGTGCTGCCAACCACCTCGCCACCGGCATCGCGGACCACGAGAGCCAGCACCCTGCCCTGCGACTGCGCTTCCAGTGCGGCAACCACGTAGTGACCGGCGTGCTCGGGCGTGGGCACATTGGTGTACCAGCAGCGCGCCAACTCGCCTTCACCCAGGGCACGCTGCAGCGCCGGCACATGCGCCAGCTGCAGCGGCTCCAGGGTCACGTGCCGCCCCTTCAGGACTGGCACCTGACCCCAGTGTCCGGCAGCGGCAAGATCCATGCTCATCCCTGCAGGCTCGGTTTGCGCTCGCCGCAGTGCGCGACGTAGCCCTTGATACTGTCGAAGTCGTTGGCGCCGAACCAGAACACCTTCCAGTGGTCCAGCTTGTAGCAGCCGTCGGACTCGGAATAGTAGAAATGGTTGACCGGGTTGCCGTTGCGCGAGCGCCAGAACAGCTGCGGGGTTTCCTCCAGCATCACGTTCCACACCGCGCGCCCCAGCCCTTCGCCCTGGGCGTCGTCGAGCACGGCGAACTTGTCCAGATAAACGCCCTCGGCCTCGTTGGTGAGGATCACCGCGGTGCGGTAGTTCTCGCTGACATAGGCGCGCAGCAGCTTGGTCTTCTCGAAGTAGTCCGGCACCAGGGTGCGGCCGAAGCTGGATTCGATCAGCGACTTCAAGCGCGTGGTATCCAACTGGTCCCACGATGTCGCCTTCAGCACCTTCTCGCCGCGCCGCACCAGGGTGCCCGAGCCCTTGTGGGTGAACAATTCCTTGGCCAGGTCGGCCGGGCGCGTGATCGACACCGAGGATTCTTCCGGCAGCTTGTCCAGCAGGTCCTTGATCTGCTCGATCTTGACCCGCATGCCGCCGTGGATCCACGGTTGCTGCATCAGCTGGTCATACTCGGTGGACAGGTTGATCGAGTCGATCAGCTTGCCTTCCTCGTCGAGCAGGCCGCCGGTGCCGGTCAGGAAGATGATCTTGTACGGCTGCAGTTCCTGCACCAGCTCGTTGGCGGCGAAGTCTGCATTGACGTTGAGGATCTGCCCGCTCGGGGTTTCGCCCAGGCTGGTGATCACCGGGATGGAGCCGGCACGCAGGCTGGCTTCGATGGGCGCCAGATTGACCTTCTTCACCTCACCGACCAGACCGTAGGTGTCGACGTCCAGGTACTCGGCTTCGAATACGCCACCGGTGATCGAGGTTGCACGCGCACCGTTCTGCTGCAGGGCTTCAACCAGTTTCAGGTTGGACTGCTGGAACACCTTGCGCACGATCGCCAGGGCTTCTGGCGAGGTCACGCGCAGGCCGTCGATGGTCTGCTTCTCGATGCCGGCAGCGGACAATTCGGCATCGAGCTGCGGGCCGGCACCGTGCAGCACGATCGGGGTCAGGCCAACTTCCTGCAGGAAGGACAGCGACGAGGTCAGCGCTTCCAGATCGTCGCGCAACACCGCGCCACCGACCTTGACCACGGCAAAGCGCTTGGCATCAAGCTGCGAAAAGCGCTTGAGGTACTGGCTGATTTCCTTCGCGCTGGCCATGCTCGAAAGCAGGCGGACGATGGTCTGGCGGGTCTGGCGGTGCGGCTGCATGGCTGGGGACATTACTTGTATCTACATGGCGACGTTATGCGTCGCGGGAAGGAGCCGGCGGCAGGCCGCCGGGCCACGTGCGGCTCAGGCACCGCGTTGCAGGATCTGCAGCACCGATTCGGCGTAGCGCTGCAACTGCTCCAGCGTCACGAATTCATCGGCGGTGTGGGCCTGGGCGATATCGCCCGGGCCGTACACCATGGTTGTATAGCCACCGGCCGAGAACAGCGAGGCCTCGGTCCAGAAATCCACGGCATTGCCGATTGGCAAGCCCAGTTCATCGGCGATGTCGCGCGCAGCCAGACGGCGTTCCTCGGCGCGGGCGATATCACCGGATGGCAGGCTTGGGCCGCGGAAGGTTTCCTCGAAATGCGCGGCCTGCGGCTCGGCAAAGCCGGCGAAGGTGGCCAGCAGTGCATCGATATCCATCGACGGCAGCGGGCGGAAGCCAAAGCGCAGCTCGGCCTCGGGCGCGATCATATTGGTCTTGATGCCGCCTTCGACGCGGCCGATGTTGAAGCGCAGGCCGGTCAAGCCGCCAAAGCGTGCATGCGCCAGCGACTCAACGTGGCCCAGTGCCTTGCCGCCCCAGCGCATGGCCTGGTGCAGGGCGCTGGCGGACGGATCCTGCTTGCCCGAGGCGTGGCCGGCGCGGCCCTGGAACTTCATCAGCACCGAGCTGATGCCACGGTGCGCCAGCACGGCTTCGCTCATGGTCGGCTCGGCAACGATCACCGCTTCGTAGGGGATGCCACGCGCCAGGAAGGCGGCGATGCAGCGCGGATCGTTGGCTTCTTCGTCACTGGAGAACAGGAAGGCGGCGTCGCCGTCGCTCAGGTTGGCAGCGGCCACCAGCGCAGCAGCTGCGCCCTTGATGTCGCAGACACCGAGGCCGACCACGCGGTCGTCCAGGCGGCGCATCACATGCGGATCGGCCGACCAGTGCGGGGAGTCCGGCACGGTGTCCAGATGCACGTTGAACAGGTATTTGGGTGTGCCGCGCACCGCGTAGAAGCTGACCGCACCTGCGCCGTGGTCGATCACCTCGACATTGAAGCCCGGCAGGTTGTCGCGCAGGTAATCAAAGATGCCACCGGTGGTGATGGCACGCGGCGGATTGCGGGTGTCGTAGGACACCAGCTTTTCCAGGTGGTCGAGGGTGGATTGGAGCAGCTTGGTCATGGTTGCAGGCAGGTCATCACAGCAATGATCGGGGGAGCATCCCTTCTCCCGCTTGCGGGGGAAGGTGCCCGAAGGGCGGATGGGGGGAGCTTCTGATTTGCCTTCTGCCTTGTGAGCGAACAACGACAGAAGCAAAAGCTGCCCTCACCCCAACCCCTCTCCCGCAGGCGGGAGAGGGGCTTCAAGCGGCGAGCGTCATGCGCTTAGCGGTTGACCTGCGCGTACAGCGTCGAGCTCATGCCGAACAGCTTGATGAAGCCTTCGGCTTCTTCCACGCCCCAGTCGGCCGACTGCGCGTAGGTCGCGCCCTTGGCGTTGAGGATGTGCTCCGAACGCACGGCCACCGCGTCAACGCGGCCACCACGGGTTTCCAGCACCACTTCGCCGGTCACCTTGGACTGCGAGGACTTCAGGAAGGCTTCGATGTCGGCCTTCAGCGGGTCGTGGTAGAAGCCTTCGTACACCAGCTCCACCCACTTGCGCGCCACTTCCGGCTTGAAGCGGTTCTGCTGCTTGGTCAGCACCGCATCTTCCAGCGCGCGGTGCGCGGCCAGCAGCGAAACCAGGCCCGGGGCTTCGAACACGATGCGGCCCTTCAAGCCGATCACGGTGTCGCCGGTGTAAACGCCGCGGCCCACGCCGTACTGCGCGAACAGCTTGTTGAGCTTGGCCAGGATCTGCTCGCCCGGCAGTGCCTTGCCGTCCAGCGCGACGGCTTCGCCCTCGACGAACTTCAGGGTCACGGTCAGCGGCTCCACCGGCCAGGCGCTGCGCGGTGCGCACCAGCCACGGGCGCCCTCGCCCGGGGCTTCCCACTTGTCGATTTCGCCGCCGGACATGGTCAGGCCCAGCAGGTTCTCGTTGATGGTGTAGGCCTGCTGCTTGGCACGCACGCCGAAGCCACGCGCTTCCAGGTACTTCTGCTCGTAGGCGCGGGTCTGGGTGTGTTCCTTCTGGATTTCACGGATCGGCGCAACGATCTGGTAGTCGCCCTGGGCCTTCACTGCCAGGTCGAAACGCACCTGGTCGTTGCCCATGCCGGTGCAGCCGTGGGCGATGATGTTGGTGCCCAGTTCGGCGGCGCGCTTGAGCGCGGCGTCAACGATCAGGTAACGGTCGGAAACCAGCAGCGGGTACTGGCCCTGGTAGCCCTCGCCTGCCCATACGAACGGCTTGACGAAGCCATTCCAGATGGCCGGGCCACCGTCGACGGTGACGTGGCTGGTGACGCCCAGTTCGGCCGCACGCTTTTCGATGAAGTCACGCTCGTCGGCATCCACGCCGCCGGTGTCGGCAAACACGGTGTGCACGTTGTAGCCGCGCTCCTGCAGGTAAGGCACGCAGAAGCTGGTGTCGAGGCCGCCGGAGAAGGCGAGGACGATGTCTTTGCTCATGGGGAAGGAATCTCTGCTTTGGTTCTTGAGCCCCTCCCCCGCCGGGGGGAGGGGTTGGGGAGGGGGTAGGCGTATATGAGGATGCATCTGGAGTGAGGAGCTTTGCCCTCACCCCAACCCCTCTCCCGGAGGGAGAGGGGCTAGAGCGTTACTTGCCGATTACTGCCGCCATGATCGCCTTCTGCACATGCAGGCGATTCTCGGCCTCGTTGATGGCAATA
Organism: Stenotrophomonas sp. STEN033; assembly: GCF_056856655.1. NCBI lineage: Bacteria > Pseudomonadati > Pseudomonadota > Gammaproteobacteria > Lysobacterales > Lysobacteraceae > Stenotrophomonas > Stenotrophomonas sp. STEN033. Next base: position 113,467 of record NZ_JBXFWM010000001.1, on the reverse strand, counting down.
CACTGCGGCGAATCCATCACGCCGTCAGTGGCCTTTACATTGCGGCGCAGCGGCAGGCAGTGGCTGAACACGCCGTTGTTGGTCAGCGCCATCTTGGCTTCGTCAACGATGAAGTGCTTGTACTGGTCGCGGATCGGCTTTTCCGGCTCCCAGTTGCCGAAGAACGGCAGCGCGCCCCAGCTCTTGGCGTAGACCACGTCGGCGCCGGCATAGGCACTCTGGATGTCGTGGCTGACCTGCAGCGAACCGCCGCTCTCGGCGACGTTCTGCTCGGCCCAGCCCATGTAGCGCTCGTCCAGGATGTAATCCGGGGTCGGGCACAGCAGGGTCACGTCCATGCCCATGCGAGTTGCAATGGTCAGTGCCGAGTTGGCCACGGCGGTGTTCAACGGCTTGGGGTGGTAGGTCCAGGTCAGCACGTACTTCTTGCCGCGCAGGTCACTGGTACCGAAATGCTCCTGCAGCGCCAGGATATGCGCCAGCTCCTGGCAGGGATGGGTGATGGTCTCCATGTTGATGACCGGCACCGGCGAGTACTTGGCAAAGCTCTTCAGCACCTGGTCTTCGCGGTCCTTGCTCCAGTCCACGAACTTCGGGAACGCGCGCACGCCGATCAGGTCGACGTAGCGGCCCAGCACCTTGGCCACTTCGGCAATGTGCTCTTCGGTATCGCCGTCCATCACCGTGCCGAGGTTGAACTCGATCGGCCATGCGTCCTTGCCCGGCTGCAGCACCACCGCGTGGCCGCCCAGCTGGAATGCGCCCAGCTCGAAGCTGGTGCGGGTGCGCATGGACGGGTTGAAGAACACCAGGGCGATCGACTTGCCCTTCAGGTCGTCACCCAGCTTGTTCTGCTTGAACAAGGCTGCCTGGGTGAGCAGCGCGTCAAGTTCGGCGCGGCTCCAGTCCTGGGTGTTCAAAAAGTGCTTCAGAGACATCGATCCATCCTTTATTGCGGAGATCCACCGTTGCCGGTGGGCGGATGCGCATGCGCGCGGCTCATTGCGTTTGAAACTTTTGCCAAACCAGAAACGAAAAAACCCAGCCTGGGCTGGGTTTTCCGAACAGACAGCACGAAGCTCCGGTCACCCAGCGAATATGTGGGATTCCGGTCGGCGGGCACGGGACGTCATGCCGGAGGCCATCCGGGCGGTGCTGGATTCGTGCTGGAAGCTGGTGGCTTTCATCATCGGGCATACTCGCACGCGGGTCAGGCCGGCGCAAGTGTCGCGGTGCAACATCAGGGAACGCTGGTCGCCGCTGGCGGTGCCTGGCCGATATCCGGGGTGATCGACACCCTCAACTTGAGCCGGTTACCCGGGTCTTCGGGCAGACGCGAGCGGAACTTGATGCCCTTGTAGACGTAGTCCACGTCATAGGCGATAGGCCGGCGGAACTCACGGCCTACCTCGACAATCTTGCACTCGGGGGTCAGCAACGCGGAGGAAGCACTGGAACCCTGCGGAGCAAGCGCCATTTCCTCTTCCTGCTCCTGCCCTTCGCGTTGGCTGAACATGCCGCGCACCGAATCCCAGAAGCGGCGGAACCCACCCTTGTCCTCTTCGCCCTTGACCTGCACCGGTGCCAGCGTGCGGGTGGACACCGGCTCGCAGTGTTCCTCGGTACGGCTGGCCCGCAGGGTCTGGAACACCGGCTCGACATTGAGCACCTGCGCGTAGTCGTAGCGCACGTTTTCCATGATCACCACGCGATTGCGCTGCTCCGGTTCCTGCGCAAATGCGGGCACAGCGGCGCCAGCCAGAAGGCAGATCATCGACAGCAATGGAGCAGGTTTCATCAAGATATCGGCTGGAGCATTGGGCGCGGGTGGCGGGTACTAGTGTAGGCAGCACAGCTGCCCCGGGCCTGAACATTACCCATCCGTACGCGTATTGCCCAGCCCGGGGGTGCCCGACCCGGCCCGGACCGCTAGAATTGACCGGTTCGCTCACCCCCGGATTGCCATGACCCTGCGCCTGCACAACAACCTGACGCGGCAGCTGGAGCCGTTTGCTCCGCTCGACCCCGCCGCCCCCACCCTGTATGTGTGCGGCCCCACGGTCTACAACTATGTACATATCGGCAATGCGCGCGGCCCGGTGGTGTTCGGGGTGCTGGCCGACCTGCTGCGGCGCCGCTACGGCAAGCTGCGCTACGCCCGCAACATCACCGACGTTGACGACAAGATCAACGCCGCGGCCAAGGACCAGGGCGTGCCGATCTCGACCATCACCGACCGTTTTGCCGCCGCCTACCGCGAGGACATGGCCGCGCTGGGCGTGGTACCGCCGGATATCGAGCCGGAGGCCACCGCGCACATGCCGCAGATCATCACGATGATCGAGCAGCTGATCAGCACCGGCCACGCCTATGCTGCCGAGGGCCATGTGCTGTTCTCGGTCGCCAGCTTCGCCGACTACGGCAAGCTCTCGCGGCGCGACCCGGAGGAAATGCTGGCCGGCGCCCGCGTCGAGGTCGCCCCGTACAAGCGTGATGCCGGCGATTTCGTGCTGTGGAAGCCCTCCAGCGACGACCTGCCGGGCTGGGACTCGCCCTGGGGCCGTGGCCGCCCGGGCTGGCATATCGAGTGCTCGGCAATGGCCGCCGCCCACCTGGGCCCGACCATCGACATCCATGCCGGCGGCGTCGACCTGCAGTTCCCGCACCATGAGAACGAGATCGCGCAAAGCGTCTGCGCCCACGGCGGCCAGACCTTCGCCCGCTTCTGGCTGCACAACGGCATGCTCAACTTCGACGGCGGCAAGATGAGCAAGTCGATCGGCAATATCCAGCGTGTGCACGACCTGGTCCGCCAGCATCCGCCGGAAGCGCTGCGCTATGCGCTGTTGTCGGCGCATTACCGGCAGCCGCTGGAGTGGTCCGATGCGCTGATCGAGCAGTCGGTGCGCACCCTGGACCGGCTGTACGGCACGCTGCGTGATCTGGCCGATGTGGAGGCTGTTGCCAGCATTCCGGCCAGCGTCGAAGCCGCGCTGGACGACGACCTCAACACCCCGCTGGCCCTGGCCGAAGTGGCGCGCATTGCCAGCGAGGCGCGCAAGGCCGAGTCCGGCGACGACAAGCAGCGCCTGAAGCGCGAGCTGCTGGGCGCCGGCCTGGCCTTGGGGCTGCTGCAGCAGGCGCCGGCCGACTGGTTCGGGCGCGGTGCCGCCGAGGGCGACGACGCACGCATCCAGGCCCTGATCGACGAGCGTATCGCCGCCAAGCAGGCACGCGACTTCGCCCGCGCCGACGCCATCCGCGACCAGCTGGCGGCGGAGAACATCGTGCTGGAAGACACGCCGCAGGGCGTGCGCTGGAAGCGCGGGTAAGGCTTCCCCTCACCCCAACCCCTCTCCCGTGAACGGGAGAGGGGCTTAAGCGGAAGCTGCAATTGCATACATAGCGCCGGCTCGCGGCGCACTGAGCCCCTCTCCCTCCGGGAGAGGGGTTGGGGTGAGGGAGAGTCCTCCCAGCACCCCACCCAAAGCCCCTCACCACCAAGGCGAGCGGCCAAGCACAGGACCCACAATGACCAACTCCCCCTTCCCGCTCGAACCCACCGCCGCCGACGCCCAGGCCGCCATTGCCGAGGAATTCTCTTTCTTCGGTGACTGGTCCGAACGCTACCAGTACCTGATCGACCTCGGCCGCAAGCTGCTCACCTTCCCGGAAGAGTGGAAGACCGAAGAACACCGCCTGCTCGGCTGCCAGTCCATGGTCTGGATCGTGCCCGAAGGCGATGCCGACAAACTGGTCTTCCACGCCATCAGCGACTCGGCGATTGTCTCGGGCCTGATCTATCTGGCACTGCGCGTGTACTCGGGCCGCTCGGCCGCTGAGATCCTCGCCACCGATCCGGACTATGTGTCCGCCATCGGCCTGGCAAAGCACCTGTCGCCGACCCGCAGCAACGGCCTGGCCGCGATGCTGGCCTTCATCCGCGACACCGCCCAAGCCCGCCAGTGAGCCCCCCCGGCTCCATCGGCGAGCTGCTGCGCCAACCCGGCTACACCCGGCTGCTGCTGTACCGCATCGCCGGCATGCTGTCCTACCAGATCGTCGCGGTCACGGTCGGCTGGCATATCTATGAAGTCACCCGCAATCCGTTCTCGCTGGGCCTGATCGGCCTGGCCGAAGTGCTGCCGTATTTCTGCGTGGCGCCGTTTGCCGGCTACCTGGTCGATCACCTGCCACGCCGCAAGCTGGGCATGACCGCCTGCCTGGGCCTGATCGCCACCGCCTTGATGCTGGTCGCCGTCGCCAGCGGCTGGCTGCCGGTCAAGGGCGTGTGGCCGATCTACCTGGCCGTCGCGCTGACCGGCATGGTCCGCGCCTTCCTGTCGCCGGTCTACAACGCCTTGTTTGCACGCGTGCTCAAGCGTGAGCAGTTCGCGCGCGGCGCCGGCTTTGGCACGGTGGTGTTCCAGGCCGGCATGGTGCTCGGCCCCGCGCTGGGCGGCGTCTTGGTGGCCGTAGGCGGCAAGGGCCTGTCCTACGGCGTGGCCGCGGCAATGGCGGTGCTGGCACTGGTCGCCCTCGCCTCGCTCAAGGTCAACGAACCGGCACCCCCGCAGACTCGCGCGCCGATCTTTGCCAGCATCGCCGAGGGTGCACGCTTCGTGTTGTCCAACCAGATCATGCTGGGCGCGATGGCGCTGGACATGTTCTCGGTACTGCTGGGCGGCGTGGTGGCGATGCTGCCAGCCTTCATCCAGGACATCCTGCATTACGGCCCGGAAGGCCTGGGCATCCTGCGCGCGGCACCGGCCCTGGGCTCGATTGCGGTCGGCCTGTGGCTGGCCCGGCACCCGCTGCGCCGCAACGCCGGGCGCGTGCTGTTGTTCGCCGTCGCCGGCTTCGGCCTGTGCGTGATCGCCTTCGGGCTGTCGCGCAGCTTCTGGCTCTCGGCCGCCATCCTGGTGTTCTACGGCGCCTGCGATGGCGTTTCGGTGGTGGTGCGCTCGACCATCATGCAGTTGGTGACGCCCGATGAGATCCGCGGTCGGGTGTCGTCGATCAACGGCATTTTCATCAGCTCATCCAACGAGCTGGGCGCGTTCTACGGCGGCAGCATGGCGCGCCTGCTGGGGCTGGTGACCGCCGTGGTGATCGGCGGTTGTGCGGTGCTCGGCGTTGCGGCCATCACTGCATGGAAAGCACCGCAGCTGCGCAGGCTGGACAACCTTCAGGACCTGTAGGCAGGAGAGCGCCGGGGCTGCGAGGCACCGGCGCCCTCCCTCACAACGACGTTCGGATCACGGTGCGTATTCGCGCTCCTGGGCCCTCTCGAATGCCTGCTGCACACGGATGTCGCGTGAAGAAGCGCCAACGCGCAGGCTGTAGCTGCCGCGATCGGCGACCCAGCGCCCGCGGCCACTGTCGAACGAGGCCAGGTCCTTGCCCTCGATCTCGAACTGCAGCACCTGCGATTGCCCTGGCTGCAGCAGCGTCGTCTTGCCGAACGCGCGCAATTCCTGGGCCGGCTTCTGCAGCGTGGCACCCGGCGCACTGACATAGACCTGCGCCACTTCCTGGCCGGCAACACTCCCGGTATTGGTAATCCTCACGCTTGCCCGTACTGGCCCATCAGCGCTGGCATCCACCGTCAATGCGTCGTAGTCGAACGTGGTGTAGGACAGACCGAAACCAAACGGGTACGCCACCTCCACCTGACGTCTGTCAAAGTGCCGGTAGCCAACCCAGATACCATCGCTGTACTCCACTTCGGCGGCGCGTGCGATCTTGCTGAAGGGAAACTTCGCATTCGGATCCGGCCCCAACAGTTCCTTGCCCGGGAAACCCTGGCTGGCAGGATAGTCACTCAAGTGCAATGCGAATGTATCGGCCAGCTTGCCGGAAGGGTTCACAGCCCCGGACAACACATCGGCCATCGCATTGCCGGCCTCCTGGCCGGGCAACCAGGCCAGCAGGATCGCATCGACAAGCCCGCTCCAACTGGCGGTTTCTACCACACCTGCGATATTCAGTACGACAACCACCTTCTTGCCTTGGGCATGGAACGCCTTGGCCGTGCGCTCCAGCAGCTGCCGCTCGGCCGCAGTCAAAAGGAAATCACCTTCGACAGCACGATCCACCGATTCTCCCGAGCCACGGCCAATGCTCACCACCGCCACTTCCTGCTCCCGCGCCAGCCGCTGCAACCGCGCTTCCTCTACCGCCAGCTCGGGAATAAGCGGGGTGACCTGGTACCACTCCGCCTTTGGCAGCTTGGCCAGCTCCTTGTCGATGTAGGGGACATACAACTTCTCCAGCTCATCGGCATTGCGGTAGCCCGCATTCGCCATTCCACGCTGCAGATCGACCGAATACGCCTTGTTCACATCACCGCTGCCCGTGCCACCGGTAATGACCTGGTAGCTGCCATGCCCGAGCAGCGCCACCCGCGAAGCAGGCGGCAGTGGCAAAACAGCCCCTTCATTCTTCAACAACACCATGCTTTGCGCGCCCGCACTGCGCGACAGTTCCGCGCTCGCTTTCAAGTCCGGCGCATCCGAATGCGGCAACTGCTTGAAGGCACGGCTGCGCATTGCCAGTTCCAGTACCCGCGCCACATTGCGATCCAATACGACCAGGTCCAATTTGCCGGTTTCAACCGCGCCCTGAATGGCCCTGCGTTGCTTGCCGGTGCCCGGCATCAGCAGTTCGTTGCCCGCCTGCATCTGCGCGACCGCGTCCTGGCCACCAAACCAGTCCGTCATCACCAGCCCCTGGTATCCCCACTGCGAGCGCAGCACATCCGTCAGCAACCAAGCGTTCTCCGAGGCGTATGAACCGTTGAGCTTGTTGTAGGCGGACATGACCGTCCACGGCTGGCCTTTGCGAGCGGTGATTTCAAAGCCCTTGAGGTATAGCTCACGCAACGCCCGCTCATCCACCTTGACGTTGATGGTGTTGCGATTCCATTCCTGGTTGTTCACCGCAAAGTGCTTCATCGATGCCCCCACTCCTCTTTCCTGCAGCCCTCTCACCAAGGCTGCAGCTGTCTCGCCGCTGACCAACGGGTCTTCGGAGTAGTACTCGAAATTGCGCCCACCCAGGGGATAGCGATGGATGTTCTGCCCCGGTGCCAATACGACATCCACGCCATAAGCGGCGGCCTCATCGCCCATTGCCGCACCGACCCGCTGGACCAGAGACAGATCCCAGCTGCTTGCCAGCGCCGTGCCAATCGGGAATGCAGTTGCGTGGAAGGTCCGGCCCGGCGCGTCCTTGCGCGTGGCGGAAATACGCACGCCTGCGGGCCCATCCGCAAATACCAGCGACGGAATACCCAGCCGCGGTACCGCGACCGTCGCTCCCGCCGCGCCGTCCACCTTGTTCTCGATGGAGCCGACCACCGGCGCCTGCATATCGTCAGGCAGTCCCGGGAACACCATGCCCTGGCCGGTGACCAGCTCCACTTTTTCCTGCAGGGTCATGGCTGCGAGAACCTGCTCCAACGGCGCCTGCCCGAGCTGCGGGGGGCCGCCAGCCACGGCCAACGGGGTCAACAACGGGCTCACGGCCATGCCAATCAGCCAAGGCTCGAGCCCGTGCATGCTGCGCTTCATCACCATGTCGAACACTCCGGTTTCGGCCCCTGTCTGGAAGGGGCACTAGGGGCTGGGAACTAGCGCGCCCTTGTACGGAACACGCCTGAGTGCGATCGCGCCTGACAGCAGGCAGCGCGCCGGCGGGGATACCCCCTGGCGAGGTTGCTGTCCTGCAACGGCACGAACATCCGGCCAGCTATCGCGGCCGGGGACGATCTAGAACGAGAACGTCAGCTGGCTTTGCAGGGTCATAGCATCCGGGTGTTGCTGGGTGATCACCGGATTGCGCGTATAGCTCAAGGTATTGACCCAATAGATGCCACGTAGCGCCCGCAAGGCATAAGACACCGAAGCGGTGCTGCTGAAACGCACAGGCTCCATACCCATCGAGCCAAGGTAGTTCTGCGCATCCTTGCTGATCTTGTTGTAGGTATAGCCGATGGAAATCATGTCACCCGGACGCTTGGCGAAAGGCGCCAGGCTGTACAGCGTGGCCGCATAGTCCGCGGTGAAGATGTTGTGCTCCGGCGCCGCATAATTGGTCTTCAGATTGAAATACCAACCGCGGTAAGGCATCGATATATCAGGCTGGGTGAATTGATGATCGGCAATCAGATAGAACGCACGGTTGCTGCCCTTCGCACCAGCTTTGCTGAAATCCTGGTAAAGCGTGCGGTTGTATAGCGTGCCCTGACGTATCCAGGTCATGCGGCTATCGGCACTGGAGGCCACGCGGTAGCCGATTTCGTTCACGTAGATGGGCTTGGTGTCCTCCACGCTCCACTTCAGCCCTGTCGGATTGGCTTTGCTGTCAGCCAGAAATCCATCGGGGTGCTGTGAGCGGGCGACACCGAAATGGTCATAGAAACGGCCGTTCTTCGAGTACAGCCGCACGTCGACACCGGGTACCGGCTTGAACGCTGCCATGCCGGCAAGATTCGGAATGATGCTGGTGGGCCCCAACGCCGAGGAGGCGGTGCTGGCCCCCAGAAACAGGCCGATGAACTGCCCGAGCATGCCGTAGTAGCCGTACTGCAGACGCACGCGCCCGTCCTTGAACTCCTGCTCCACCGACAACTGCGAAACCGCAGCGTCATCATTCATGCCCGCATCGCGGTACGTGGTGCGCCAACTGTTCGCCTCGAAGGTCAATTGCGACTTCCTGCCCCACCAACCCAGCCGCGACAGGTCATAGGTGGTGATGGTGACCAAGGTGCCGCTGAAGCTGGGTCGCTGCCCGTTGTACACCTGTGGGCGCGCCTCCTGCCCCCGCAGATCATAGGTTTCCGCAGCACTATAGAAACCCATGAACATCCAACCGTTGTCGTACAGCTTCGGCCGCAGGCCCAATAGATCCGGGGACAGTGTTTCGCAGGTGGTGATGATGGGGGATTCCGAACCCCGACTTACGAAAGCATCGTAGTCACGACAACCCGGAACCGCAGCCTGCGTTGATGCAGGTTCGCCGGACGGCGGATCCTGCAGGTCGGCAACGGACAACCCGTCCGGCAGTGGTGCGCCGGCAGCGCCCTCGGTCGGCTGCGCGTTTGCAGCCGACGTGGCTGCGCCAAGAAAAACAAACGACAGCAGCGTGCTGAAGATGCTGCCCCTCCCGTTACGACAGTACGTGCGCATTGCTTCTCTCTCCCAGGGTGATGAAGAGCGGTCAGCGTCGCGACATCAGCCGACCGCACGGACACAGCAACTCGGCATGCACTGCGTGGGCGATTTCTCCCCTGCTGGCATTCCGGCATCGGCGTTCCGGCACGTTCTTCCTCGGCTGGAGTCGACCGCTCCGCTGCCATCGCGCTGGCAATGCGATGACTAGACCCGACTCAAAGCAGCCCCTTCCGGAGGGTGTTGCGGCTCTACCCGCAGTGACCGTTACGGCGACGCGGCGGCAGTAAACCTATCACTCGGTAGGTTTGTCAAAAACTGTGACGTGGGTACAGATCGATGGACGACAACGCCTGCCGTCGCGCCAGATACACTCCCGCTCATGCCATCGCCGGATCGCACTTTGCCAACCTCACCCCAGAACTCGACCATCGCCCGCGCACGCCGTCGTTCGCCCAAGGGCGAGCAACGACGTCAGCAGATTCTTGATGCGGCAATGCACGTATTCGCACGTACCGGCTTCAGCAACGCCTCCTTCGCCGAGGTTGCAAACCAGGTCGGCCTGACCCTGCCTGGCCTGCTGCATCATTTCCCCAGCAAGACGGAGATGCTGCTGGCGGTGCTTGAGGTGCGCGACCAGCGCAGCCCACGCCTGCCGGATTACCCGCACGATTACACGCTGAAGGAAGCGGCAGCGGGCCCGCCGCTTCCCTGGTCGCGGGTGCTGGAGCAACTGCGTCTGGTCAATCGCGCCAATGCCGAGCTCCCCGGCGTGATCAAGGCGTTTTCGCTACTCAACGCCGAAAGCCTGAGCGAGGATCATCCTGCACAGGACTGGTTCCATCGCCGTTCCGGCTTGATGCTCCAGTACATCGCCCACAGCCTGCGTCATGCCCAGCAGTGCGGTGAGGTAACGCCGACGGCGGATCCGGACCAGATCGCCGCCGAACTGATTGCGATGATGGATGGCCTGCAACTTCTGTGGCTGCGTCATCCGGGCAAGATCGACCTCGACAGGTATTTCGAAGACTATCTGCAACGGCTGCAGCAGTCGCTGCAGGTCACCTGAGCTCACCGCGGCAGCGCTTCAGCGTGCTGCCGCCCATTCGGCATACAAGCCCTGCTCGCCCTCGGGGCGCAGCACACGGAGCCCCGACCCAGGCGCCTGCGGCCCCAACGCCAGACGCGCGTAAACCGCGGCCGTGGACAGGCCGAATGGCTCTCCTTCCTCGTTCGAATAGGCGAACCATGCCTGCTCGATGCCACACAGATACATGGCAGCCAGGCACATCGGACAGGGGTGGCCACTGGCATAGACCACACATCCGTCCAGACGTGGCGATGCCAGCACCGCACTGGCATGGCGAATGGCGCGCATCTCCGCATGATCGGTGGGATCGTGGCTTGCATGGATGCTGTTGGCCGCTTCGGCCAATACCTGGCCATCCTTGACCAGCACCGCGCCGAACGGGCGCCCGCCTTCGGCGATATTGGCCCGGGCCAGCGCAACAGCACGGCGCATGAAGTCTTGTTGAGTGGACATGACGTCTCCGGAAAAGGAAAACCCCGCCTTGGCGGGGTTTCCGTGGATCAATGACGGCGCGGGTATCAGTCGCCCTGCTGCTTCTGCAAGTGTTCCCAACGTTCCTGCGCATCAATCGTACGCTCGGCGGTCAGGCGCGCCTCCAGGCGGTCGAGGCCGATGTCTTCGCCGGTATCGACGCAGAAACCGTAGTCGCCGGCTTCCAGGCGCTTGAGCGTGCTGTCGATCTTGCCGATCAGCTTGCGGTAGCGGTCGCGCGTGCGCAGTTCCAGCGAGTTCTCCGTTTCGCGGGTGGCACGTTCGGCCTCATCGCCGATGTCACGTACTTCGTCGCGCAGGTTTTCGATGGTCTGCTTCGATTCCTCGACCAGGTCCGCGCGCCAGTTGAGCAGGCGCTGGCGGAAGTACTCCTGCTGCAGCGTGCTCATGTACTCCTCATCCGCGCTCGGCTTGTAGCCGGCCGGCAGGATCGGACGGCCAGTGGCCTCGTCGATGTCGTACTCGACGACCTTGTACTTGCTGCGCGGTGCCGGGGCGGTCGAACGCGCGGTTACGGCGACTGCAACCTTGCCGACCGGACGGACGGCAACAGGAGCGGTGGATTTGACGGGAGCTTGGACGTTGGATTTCGAAACAGGCACGGGATTCTTGGATTGCGGGGTCTTGGCTGCGGCAGCCGGCTTGGCAGCAACCGGCGCAGGTGCCGGAGCTGGGGCCGTCTTGGCGACTTCGACCGGGACAGACTTGGCCGCCGCCGGCTTTGCAGCTGGCTTCGGTACGGACTTGACCACGGGTTTGACAGGTGTCTTCTGCGTCTTGGCAGCCACTGGTTCGGCTACCTTTTTAACCACCGGCTTGGCAGTTGGCTTGGCGGCCTTGGCAACCGGCGCAGCCGCCTTCTTGGCAACTGGCGCGGCAACCGGCTTGGTCACCTTTTTAACTGCGGCCTTCTTGGCAACGGGGGTCGCCTTTTTAGCGACTACCGTCTTAACCGCAGCCTTCTTGGCGGCGGGTTTGCTGGCAGGCGCTGCTGGCTTGACCGGCGTTTTCTTTGCAACCGCCTTGGTGGCGGGTGCCTTCTTCGCGGCCGGCTTGGCAGCCTTGGCCACCGGCTTGCTTGCAACCGGCTTGGACACCGCCTTCTTGACTACGGGCTTGGCGGTTTTCTTGGCGACCTTGACGGCCTTTTTTGCAGGTTTTTTAGCAGCCACGAAACGCTCTTCCTTGTTTCCCCCGGGGCCCGGGAAAGCGGGCCTTTATAGCCTACCCGACCAGCAGCAGCAACCGCGCCGGGCACCGTATCTGAACGGATGCCCGGCCCGTGCAGTTCGGGTCCGGTGGCGTCACCGGACCGTTTCGCGCAGTTCGGAACGTAACCAGGCGCGTCATCGCCCCTGGCTGGCAGCGGAAAGCACGTCGTCTTTACCGGTGCCATCCCGCATCCTGCGACAAATCCTGCTCGCTTGCCAAGTGGCTTATCATTAAGCAGTGATCGGCCGACTCCTCATTGCCGTACTGCGCTGCTACAAGCGCTTCATCAGCCCCCTGCTTGGGCCGCGCTGTCGTTTCTACCCCAGCTGCTCGGAATACTCCATGGATGCGATCCGTATACACGGTCCGCTACGGGGGTGTTGGCTTACCCTGCGCCGGCTGGGGCGCTGCCATCCGTTCCATCCGGGCGGACTTGATCCGGTTCCGGAGCGCGCCGATTCCCCCTCTTGCCGCTGCACAGGAAAACACTGACATGTCCTCCACCCTTATCCGCAATGCCCGCATGGTCAACGAAGGCCGCACCTTCGACGGCGACCTGCGCATCGAGAACGACCGTATCGCGCAGATCGGCAGCGGCCTGACCCCGCGCGATGGCGAACAGGTGGTGGATGCGGGCGGGCGCTGGCTGCTGCCCGGGATGATCGATGACCAGGTGCACTTCCGCGAACCGGGCCTCACCCACAAGGGCGATATCGCCAGCGAGTCGGCGGCCGCCGTGGCCGGCGGCCTGACCAGTTTCATGGACATGCCCAACACCAACCCGCCAACCCTGGACTCGACCATCCTGGAAGCCAAGTATGAACTGGCCAAGGGCCGCGCCTGGGCCAACTACGGCTTCTACCACGGCGCCAGCAACGACAACCTGGAAGCGATCCGCGTGCTCGACCCGAAGAAGGCGCCGGGCGTGAAGGTGTTCATGGGGGCCTCCACCGGCAACATGCTGGTCGACAACCCCGAAACCCTGGACGCGATCTTCCGCGAGTGCCCTACCCCGATCATCACGCACTGCGAAGACACGCCGATGATCGATGCCAACATGAAGGCCTTCCAGGAAAAATACGGCGACGCGTTGACCCCGGACATGCACCCGGACATCCGCTCGCGCGAGGCCTGCATCAAATCCACCCGCCTGGCAATGTCGCTGGCACGCAAGCACGGCACCCGCCTGCACGTGCTGCACATCTCCACCGCCGATGAGCTGGCGCTGTTCGAGAAGGGCCCGCTGATCCGCGCCGACGGCAGCCGCAAGCAGATCACCGCCGAGACCTGCGTGCACTTCCTGCATTTCGCGCGCCCGGATTACGCCACCAAGGGCAACCTGATCAAGTGCAACCCGGCAATCAAGGAAGTATCCGACCGCGAGGCCATCACCGCCGCGCTGGCCGATGACGTGCTCGACGTGCTGGCCACCGACCACGCCCCGCACACCTGGGAAGAGAAGCAGAAGCCCTACGCCCAGGCCCCGTCCGGCCTGCCGCTGGTGCAGTACGCGCTGGTCGCCGCGCTGGAGCGCGTGCACGAAGGCAAGCTGACCCGTGAACAGGTGGTGCAGAAGTTCGCCCACGCCCCGGCGCAGCTGTTCGATGTGGAAGAACGCGGCTTCCTGCGCGAGGGTTACTTCGCCGACCTGGTGCTGGTCGAGGACGTGCCGTTCACGGTCAAGCGTGAGGACGTGCTGTCCAAGTGCGGCTGGTCGCCGTTCGAGGGCACCACCTTCCGCTCGCGCATCGCCTCCACCTGGGTCAACGGCCAGCAGGTATGGGACGGCAGCAAGCTGGTGGGCGCACCGGCCGGCCAGCGCATGACCTACGACCGTTGATGCGTTCGGTCCTGATGATGGGTGCGCTGCTGCTGGCAGCGCCCCTGCTCACCGCCCTGCCCGCGCAGGCCCAGGATGGCATCGGCAACCTGCTCGACAACCGGGTCGTGTTCCCTGCCAGTGCCTCGCAGGGCGCGATGGTGATCGGCAAGGTACCGGCGGGCAGCACGGTCCACTACGCGGGCCGACAGCTGCGGGTCAGCAGCTACGGCAGCGTGGTATTCGGCATCGGCCGCGATGAGAAAGGCCCGCTGCAGGTACAGGTGCAGCGCCCCGATGGCGGCAGCGAGAGCGTTTCGATTGCGGTGACTGCGCGCGACTGGCCGGTGGAACGGGTCAACGGCGTACCGCCGAAAACCGTCAATCCGCCACCAGCCATCGCCGAGCGCATTGCCCGTGAGCAGGCACAGGTGACTGAATCGCGCAAGCGCGACGACAACCGCACCGACTTCACCCAGACCTTCATCTGGCCGGTGCAGGGCCGCATCAGCGGCCGCTTCGGCAATGCGCGGGTTTACAACGGGCAGCCGGGCAGCGGCCATTCCGGCATGGACATCGCCGTGCCCACCGGCACGCCGGTAAAGGCGCCGGCGGCCGGCGTGGTGACATTTGCGGGCCCGGATCTGTACCTGACTGGCGGTACGTTGGTGCTGGACCACGGCTTCGGCATCAGCTCCAACTTCCTGCACCTGTCACGGATCGACGTGAAGGTCGGCGACAGGATCGAGCAGGGGCAGAACATCGCCGCAGTGGGCGCAACCGGCCGCGCAACCGGCCCGCACCTGCACTGGGGCATGAACTGGTTCGACACCCGCATCGACCCGTTGCTGGTGCTGGAGCGCGGCAAATAGAGCAAAGCGACTGTAGTGCCGAGCCATGCTCGGCAAAAGCTTCACCTGTAGTGCCGAGCCATGCTCGGCATAGGCCTTACCGGTAGAGCCCCAGCCGAGCATGGCTCGGCTCTACAGGCACACCCCAACCACGCTTGTGGGAGCGGCGTAAGCCGCGAAGCTCGTAGAGCAACAGCGCAAAGCTCCCCTCATCCGCCCTTCGGGCACCTTCTCCCGCAAGCGGGAGAAGGGAGAGGCTCCGGCAATTTGTGCTCTACCGGCTCAGCCCCGCGCCGCCCACCAGCTGCGCCAAAGCAGGCCCGCCGGGCTCGGCTGGTACTCACCGCCACGAATGCGCGCCTGCTGGCGCCCACGCGCCAGCACCGCATAGACACGGCGCGGGCGCGGACCGGCCACGCGCGACGGCCAGGCCGCCTGCAAGGCCTTGTCCCATTCCATCTCATTGCTGAAGGCCTGCGGCACCGCCGCGGCATTTTCCTGCAGCCGCAGCGCCAGCATCTGCGTGGTCAGCGCCTCGGCAGCCGCCGGTGAAGGCTTGCTGCCAAACATCGCCGCCTCCACCGCCGCAGCCGCAGTCGCGTACTGCGCCAACACCTTGCGCGCCTGGGCACCATCGGCCACGCGATCACGCGCATCGATCAAGCTCGGCAAGGCATCAGCCAACTGCGACCACGGCGCCCGCACCGGCTCCAGCAAGCGACCCAGCGGGTGCCGGGAGCGCTGGCTGTCCCAACTACGCAACTCTTCGCCCCACCAGGCCAGCTTGGCATCCTGCGGCGTGGTGTCGCCGCTGGCATTGAGCATGTCATCGAATTCCTGCAGCAGCGCAAACCACGCCACGCTGCGGGCACGATCGGCCTCGTCGACAAAACGCTCCACGAAGGCCCATTCCGGCCAACGCTCCCGCCACTTGTCCAGGAAGCTGTCCAGCGCACTGCTCACATCAAACCTCTTTGTTGAATCAGGCCGAAGCCGGTTGGGTAGCTGGCCATGCGGCGGGCTGCCAGAGTTGTTGCGGTTGCTCGTACTGGCAGTCGGCCTGCCAGCTTTGCGGGTCGTCCGTATCCAGGCGGTAACCCCACAGCGCGGCCACCGACGGCATGCCGGCCGCGCGCGCGGCGATGATGTCGCGCTCGTCGTCGCCCACGTAGACGCAGGCACTGGCGGCGATGTCGATCCGCTGTGCGGCGACCTCCAGCGGCAAGGGGTGCGGCTTGCGCTCGGCCAGGGTGTCACCACCGATCAGCACCGCACAACGCTGCTCCCAGCCGAGCTGCGGCAGGATCAGGCGGGCCAGGTACTCCGGCTTGTTGGTCACGATGCCCCAAGTGGTGCCTGCCTCTTCCAGAGCCCGCAGCATGGTCTCAACGCCATCGAAGAGCGTCGCGTACTGGCCGATCAGCGCCTCGTAGATTTCGAGGAACTCCGGCACCAGCGCGTGCCGTTCGGCCTCGGCCATCTGCGGGAAGGCGACCGTCAGCATCGCCCGCGCGCCCTTGGATACCGCCGGCCGCAGCTGCTCCAGCGTAACCTCGCCCATGCCGCGTGCCTGCAGCATGCGGTTGGCGGTGACGACGAAATCCGGCGCGCTGTCCAGCAAGGTGCCGTCCAGGTCAAACAGCACCGCGGCCGGGAACGAGGTGCGGGTCATGCCTGTTCCGGCTTGACCGCGTAGGCCAGGTAATTGATGTCGGTGCGGCTGCTCAGGCGGGCGCGGTTGCGCCACGGCTCGTAGGCCATGCCGCTGACATCCTGCAGCGAGAGGTCGGCGGCACGCAGCCACGCGCCCAGCTCGGCCGGCTTGATGAATTCCTGGTAGTGGTGCGTGCCCTTGGGCAGCAGCCGGGCGATGTACTCGGCGCCGACAATGGCGACCGCAAATGCTGCCGGGGTGCGGTTGATGGTGGACAGGAACAGCTTGCCGCCCGGACGCAGCAGACGATGGCAGGCAGCGATGATGGCGCCCGGATCAGGCACGTGCTCCAGCATCTCCATGCAGGTCACCACGTCGTAGCTGCCCGGCTGTTCTGCGGCCAGGTCCTCGGCTGCCTGCACCCGGTAATCAACGCTGACGCCGGATTCCAGACCGTGCAAACGCGCGACCTTCACCAGCTCCGGGGCCAGATCGATGGCGGTCACCTGCGCCCCTTCCTTTGCCAGCGCTTCGCTGAGCAGGCCGCCGCCGCAGCCGATATCCAGCACTTTGGCACCGCGCAGGCTGGCGCGGTCGGCCACGTACTTCAGACGCACCGGGTTCAGCGCATGCAGCGGCTTCTGCGGGCCGTCGGCGTCCCACCAGCGGGTGGCCAAGGCGGCGAACTTGTCCAGTTCGGCCTGATCGAAATTGGTGGAAGTGGAAGCTGCGCTCATATCGGTTTCCTCGTGCGGCCGCGTGGGGCGGCCGGTTGCGCACTCAGGCGCGGATGGTACGGATGCGGTCGCGCCACTGGCGCGCATTGGCGGTGATCGCGGCGATGTCCATGTCGACCAGCTGACGCTGGACCAGCTTGGGCTTGCCGGCAATCCACACGTCGCTGACCTGATGGCGGCCGGCGGCATACACCAGCTGCGACAACACATGATGCAGCGGCTGGGTTTCCAGCGCAGACAGGTCCACGCAGGCCAGATCGGCCTGTTTGCCGACCTCGATCGAACCGATGCGGTCGCCGAAGCCCAAGGCACGGGCGCCACCCAGCGTCGATGCGCGCAGGGTGGTGGCCGCATCCAGCGCGGTCGCATCGTTGGCCACGGCCTTGGCGAGGATGGCGGCGGTGCGGTTTTCGCTGAACATGTCCAGGTCGTTGTTGCTGGCGCAGCCATCGGTGCCGATGGCCAGGTTGACCCCGGCGCGCACCAGCGCGCAGGCCGGGCAGAAGCCCGAGGCCAGCTTCAGGTTCGACTCCGGGCAATGCACCACGCTGACGCCGCGCTCGGCGCACAGGTGGATCTCGGCCTCGGTCAGCTGGGTCATGTGCACGGCGATCAGGCGGTCATTGACCAGACCCAGGCGGTCCAACCGCGCCAGCGGGCGCTGACCATGCAGGGCGATGGAATCACTGATTTCCTGCGCGGTCTCGTGCGTGTGCAGGTGCACCGGGATATCCAGCTGGTCGGACAGCATCCGCACCCGCTCGAAATTGGCATCGTTCACCGTATACGGCGCATGTGGCGCGAATGCGGTGCCGATCAGCGGGTCGCCACGCCAGGCATCATGCAGCTCAGTGGCGCGGGCGAAGTACTCGTCGTCGGTCCTGGCCCAGGCGCTGGGGAAATCGATCACCACCGAACCCACCAGCGCGCGGAAGCCGTGCTGCTTGTAGACGGCCGCCTGCACGTCGGCGAAGAAATAGTTTTCGTTGGCGCAGGTGGTGCCACCGCGCAACATCTCGGCGATGGCCAGGGTGGTGCCGTCGGCGACGAACTCCGGGCCAATCACTGCCGCTTCCACCGGCCAGATGTGCTCGCGCAGCCAGGTCATCAGCGGCAGGTCATCGGCAATGCCGCGCAGCAGCGTCATCGGGTTATGGGTGTGGGCATTGACCAGGCCGGGGATCAGCGCCGCTTCCGGGCGCGATACGACCTGCTTGGCGGTGAAACGTGCGCGGGCCTCGGCACGTGGCAGCACCGCGACGATAACGCCGTTGCTGATGGCTACCGCGTGGTCCTCAAGCACCACCGCATGCGGTTCTACCGGCACCACGTAACCGGCTTCGATCAACAGATCGCACTGCTGGGGTTGGATATCACTCACGCCGGTTCACCTCTGGATCTGTTGCTGTATTCATCCAGCCAAGGCTGGATGCGAAAAAGGCTCCGGGCTTCCGAAAGGTCGCCCGAAGCCCAATGTTACCTGCGCCCCCATCCCTGCCTTGGCGGGGATGGCGCAACGACAAAAGCAAATACCGGAGCCAGAGCGATCTCCGCCTGCGCGGGGATGACGTAATGGCAAAGGCGTTTGCCGGAGCCAGAGCGATCCCCGCCTGCGCGGGGATGACGTAATGGCAAAGGCGTTTGCGTTGGCGCAAACGCGCCATTACGTCACTTGACGCGAGCCGAGTATTCGCCCGAACGCGTGTCAACGCGGATGATTTCATCCTGGTTGACGAACAACGGGACGCGCACCACGGCGCCGGATTCCAGGGTGGCCGGCTTGCCGCCGCCGCCCGAGGTGTCACCGCGCACGCCCGGATCGGTCTCGACGATCTTCAGCTCGACGAAGTTCGGCGGGGTCACGTCGATCGGGGTGCCGTTCCACAGGGTCACCACGCAGGATTCTTCACCCTTCAGCCACTTCTCGGCGCCGTTCATGCCGGCCTTGTCAGCCTGCACCTGCTCGAAGGTTTCCGGGTCCATGAAGTGCCAGTACTCGCCATCGCTGTACATGAAGTTCATGTCGGTATCGACCACGTCCGCTGCATCCAGCGAATCGGTCGACTTCATGGTCACTTCCTGCGTGCGGCCATCCTTGATCAGGCGGTACTTCACGCGGGTGAAGGCCTGGCCCTTGCCCGGCTTGACGTATTCGGTGTCGATGATGACAGCCGGTTGGTTGTTGACCAGGATTTTCATCCCGTTCTTTACGTCGTTCATGCCGTAACTGGCCATGCTGAAACTCCTGGATTGGCAAAACCGCCGCGTATTGCGGACGGCCGGATTAGAATGGAACGCCCGCCGTGTGGTGGGCCATCTGTTTTTCTGACCGCCAATGATAACCGCAGCCCCCGCCCTCACTCCAGAAAAAGCCATCCTGCCCCTGCCCGACGACCGCTGGCAGGCGCACTGGCGCCAGGCCGTCCGCGATCCGGCCGAGCTGCTGGCGCTGCTGGGGCTGGATGGCCAGGCGCTGGGCGTATCGGCCGAGGCGCTGGCCCAGTTCGCCCTGCGGGTGCCGCGCAGCTTCGTCGCCCGCATGCGCCATGGCGACCCGGCCGACCCGCTCTTGCGGCAGGTGCTGCCGATCAACGAGGAAATGCGCATCGTGCCCGGGTTCAGCTTCGACGCAGTGGGCGACGGCGCAGCCAAGAAGGCCACCGGGGTGATCCAGAAGTACCGCGGGCGCGCCCTGCTGGTGACTACCGGCAGCTGTGCGATCAACTGCCGCTACTGCTTCCGCCGCCACTTCGACTACGCCGGTGAAAATGCGGCCAAGGGCGGCTGGCAGGAAGCCGTCGCCGTGATCGCCGCCGACCCGGGCATCGACGAAGTCATCCTCTCCGGCGGCGACCCGCTGTCACTGAACACCTCCAAGCTGGCCGAGCTGACCGAGGCGCTGGCCGCTATCCCGCATATCAAGCGCCTGCGCATCCACAGCCGCCTGCCGGTGGTGCTGCCCGAGCGCGTCGACGACGCCTTCGTGCAATGGCTGGCCGGCCTGCCGTGGCCGGTGGCTTTCGTACTGCATGCCAACCATGCCAATGAGTTCAATGCCCAGGTGGATGCCGTGCTGGCACGCATCCGCGGCACCGGTGCACAGCTGCTCAACCAGGCCGTACTGCTGCGCGGGGTCAATGACGACCTGGACGCGTTGGCCGCACTGAGCGAGCGCAGCTTTGCCGCCGGGGTGATGCCCTACTACCTGTACCAGTTGGACAAAGTACAAGGCGCGGCACACTTCGAGGTCAGCGACGAACGCGCCCTGGCCCTGCATGCCGGGCTGATGGCACGGCTTTCCGGTTATCTGGTGCCCAAGCTGGTGCGCGAGATCGCTGGCGACACCAGCAAGCGACCGCTCTAGCCCGCGCAGCAGGCCGGGGGCGACGGCATCAACGCATTGCCGCCATCGCCCCCTGCTCCAGCAGCCCCACCAGGCCGGGCGCGTCCAAGGGGCGCCCCAGCCAATAACCTTGTACCAGGTCACAGCCGCGCTGGCTGAGCAGCTCGAACTGCGCCTCCTGCTCCACGCCTTCGGCCACCACCGTGATGCCCAATGCATGCGCCATCGCGATGATGGCGGTGGTGAGCGCCAGGTCGTCGGCATCGCGCTCCATGTCGGCGACAAAACTGCGGTCGATCTTGACCCCGTCCACCGGCACCTGGCGCAGGTGGCTGAGCCCGGAAAAACCCGTGCCGAAGTCATCCAGCCACACCTTCACCCCTGCCCGATGCAGCTTCTCCAGCAACGATACCGCCAGCATCTCATCGCCGATGACCGCCGTTTCGGTCAGTTCCAGGTGCAAGCGCGATGCCGCCAGACCGGAGCCATGCAGGCTCGCCTCGACCGCCTGCAGCAGATCGCCATTGCGCAACTGCTTGGGTGAGACATTGACCGAGATGAACAGCTCCTCACCATTCAGATTGCGCGGCCACTGCCTGGCCTGTTCGCAGGCCATGCGCAGCACCTTCGGGCCCAGCACCTGGATCAGGCCACTCTGTTCGGCCACGTCGATGAACAAGGCCGGCGGAATCGCCCCCAGCACCGGGTGATCCCAGCGCAGCAACACCTCCGCGCCGCACAGCATGCGGTCGCGGGTACGGAAGATGGGCTGGTAAACCAATCGCAGCTCGTTGCGCTCCCATGCGCCACGCAGCTCCTGTTCCAGGTGCAAACGCCGCTCCACCGCATGGTCCATGGCCCGGCTGTAGTAGCGGAAGCAGTTCTTGCCGGCCAATTTGGCCTGGTACATCGCGATGTCGCCATTTTTCAACAACGCAGTGGCGTCGGTGGCGTCTTCCGGGAACAAGGTGATGCCGATCGAGCTGCCCAGGAAGATCTCGCGCTGCTGTACCTGCAGCGGCTTGGCAAGATCGATCACCAGCCGATCGGCCAGCTGCTTGGCGATCTCGGCGGCACTGCGCGCGCCCTGACTGATCAGGATGACGAACTCATCGCCACCAAAACGGGCCAGCAAGGCGTCGTCGCCACCAATCTCCTCGACCGCGGCGGCAATATGCTGTGCGAACTGCAGCAGCGCATCGTCGCCGGCCTCGTGGCCCAAGGTGTCATTGACCCGCTTGAATTCGTCGATATCGATGAACAGCAGCGCCAGACCACGCCCGGCAGCGCGCGCGCCCAGCAGGCGGTGGTCCAAGGCCTCGCGGAAGGCGAGCCGGTTGGTCAGGCCCGTCAACGCGTCGGTATACGCCATCTGGCGTACATCACGGTCATGCCGGGCGATGCTTTGGCTCATGCGGTCGAAAGTACGCAACAGTTCGCCGATCTCATCGCCGCGTCGGGTCGATTGCGCCTCGATGAGGTAGTCACCGCGTTCGATGCGCCGCGCCGCCGCGCCCAGCCAGCGGATCGGCCTAACCAGCGTGTATTGCACATAGAACGCCATCACGCAGGCGAAGCCGATCAACAGCAGCATCAGCGCCATCGCCCAGCCCAGCTCGCGTCGCTGCGCATCCTGCACGCGCTGCTCCAGGGCCTGCATGGACCTGGCCTCCTGTGCGCGTACCGGCGCCAGGTTCATGCCCACGCGCAGGCCGCCCAGGCGCTGTTCGCCTATCGACAGTGGCACATCCACCTCCAGGATCGACGGCGATTCCTGCACCTGCAACTTGTCTGTCGCGACCGCAGCGGCAGCCAGCGGATCCTGCATCGGCTGCCCGTAACCGGCCACGTCGAAGGAACCGTCATGGATCAGCCGGCCCTCGGGGTCATACACCAATACATAGCTGACCGACTCCTGCCTGGCGGTATTGCGTACCAGCGTGCCAATGGCCGATAGATCGGAGTAATACAGCGGATTGACCAGGGTATCGGCCAAGGCATTGGCCAACGCCGTGCCACGCTCGCGCACGCCCTGGTCAAACACCTGGGCGAGCACCTCACCGCTGTTGCGCAAGGCCTCCCGCTGCGCCGAAGCCTGGCGCACCAACATCAGAGAAACGATCGCCAGCACCACCAGCAGCGCTGCACCACTGGCCAGCAGGAAACGGGCCTGCAATCCAAACCGGGGCCTGCTCATTCCACCTCCATCCGGATCCGGGCCAAACCCCGCCGCAACCGTTCGAGCGCGCGCAGATTGTCCGGGTCCACCGGGTGAAAACCGGTGGTACCGAAGAATTTGGCCAGTGCCGGACCGGCCAGCGGATCACTGCTGGCCTGCAACAGCACCTGCTGCAAGCGGTCACGCACCAGCGGATCCAGGTCGGCGCGCACCATTTCCACCGCGCGCGGAATGGGCTCGCTGCGGTACAGCACCCGCATGTCCTGGCGGAACGCCGGCGGCATGGCCTGGTTGTCGCTCCAGTCGATGCTGCTGATCACCCCGGCATCCACCACGCGCTTGTGCACATAGGTGGAGATATTCAGCTCCGAGCGCACAAACACATAGCCGACCGAGTCCTCGACCGGCGTGTCACGCGGGTCGAGCAGGATCTCGGGCTGCACATCATGGTCGAGCAGCTCCATCGCGGGCACCAGGTAGGCACTGGTGGACAACGCGCTCTGCATCGCCAGGGTGCGCCCCCGCAAACCTTCCAGGCTTGTAACCGGACTGTCGCGGCGCACGAAGAACACGCTGTGATAGCTGCCCACGCCATTGCGTTCAGTCAGCAGCAAAGGCCTGGCACCGGCCCGTTGGCCCAGCGCCATCGCCGTGCCGGCCGTCTCGGTAACCCAGTCCACCCGGCCGCGGCGCAGATAGCTGCCCATCTGCTGCGCGTCCTTGGCCATCAGGATGCGTCCTTCGACGATCCCGACTTCGCGCATGCGTGGCACCACATAATCCAGCAGTGGCTTGAGTTGGTCGTAGTGCGCCTTCGGATCATCACTGATCCGCCCCAATACCAACACCGAACGATCAACCGCCCCGACTGCCACAGGCTGCAGTGCAACCAGTGTCAGTACGGCTCCCCAAAGCCATCGCAAGACACCCAAAACGACACCCCCCGCTGATCCATCCCCACAGAGTACTGGTTTTTACAAACCGTGATGCGTTACTCAGTTTTTTTCTGTCCAGCCAATCGCGCCATACGCTGGGCATCCGACAGGATGCCACGCATCAGCCGCACCTCCTGCTCCGAGAGCTCCGCCTTCATGAACAGACGGCGCAACTTGCGCATGGCCGACTCGGGTGCGCGGCCCTTGTGGAAGTCGATCTGGTCCAGGGTGTCGCCGAACTGGCCGAACAAGCCCTCCAGCTGGGCATGACTGGCCGGGGCCTCGCCATGACCCAGTTCAACCGGCGCCGGCGCGGACGCCTCGGCCTCGAGCGCGGCCATCCGCACTTCGTAGGCCAGGACCTGCACCGCCGCAGCCAGGTTCAGCGAGCTGAATTCAGGGTCGGACGGGATATGTACGGCGGCATGGCAGAGCTGCAACTCCTCATTGGTCAGACCGGTGCGCTCGCGACCGAACACGAACGCCACTTCGGCCGGCTCGGCAGCCTTGGCCACCGCACGCTGGCCGGCCACTTCCGGCAGCAGTTCCTCCAGCTGCACGCGCCGCGCGCGCGCGGTGCAGCCCATCACCAGCCGGCAATCGGCCACCGCCTCCGCAAGGCTCGCGAACACCGGCGCATCCCCCAATACATCCTCGGCACCCGCCGAGCGCCGGAAAGCCACATCATCCAGCGGCTTTTCCGGGGCCACCAGGACCAGCCGTGCCAGCCCCATGGTCTTCATCGCACGGGCCGCCGCGCCGATGTTGCCGGGGTGCTGGGTGCCAACAAGAACGAAGCGAATATGAGCAGAAACGGACATGGCGTTAAAAAATCAGGAGCGAGACAGCTGTAGATGGTAAACTGCGCGGCCGGTCAATGCGCCGGACCCGCTCTTTTCCCCCGCCAATCCGATCTCTGCCTTCACGGGAGCCTTTCGCCATGCAGAAACCCGCCGTAACCGTCATGGTCAAGGCCGCCCGCCTCGCCGGCAACGTCCTGCTCCGCAACATCAACAAGCTTGAAGCCCTGAACGTCGTGCAGAAGGGTCGGATGGATTACGCCAGCGAAGTCGATGCCGACGCTGAGAAGGTAATCGTCAAGGAACTCAAGCGCGCCTATCCGGAATACGGCATCTTCGGTGAAGAGGGCGGTATCCAGGGCGTCAACCGCATGATGTGGGTGATCGACCCGCTCGACGGCACCAGCAACTACCTGCGCGGCTTCCCGCACTACTGTGTCTCCATTGCCCTGGTTGAAAACGGCGAGCCGACCGACGCGGTGATCTTCGACCCGCTGCGCAACGAGCTGTTCACCGCCTCCAAGGGCAACGGTGCCGTGCTCAACGACCGTCGCCTGCGCGTGGCAGACCGCAAGGACCTGGAAGGCACCATGATCCACACCGGCTTCGCCCCGCGCGAACGCAGCCGCGCCAGCACCCAGCTCAAGACCGTGGACACCCTGCTGGTGCAGGCCGAGGATGTGCGCCGCACCGGCTCCGCCGCGCTGGACCTGGCCTACGTGGCCTGCGGCCGCGCCGACGCCTACTTCGAGGCTGGCGTGAAGGCATGGGACATTGCTGCTGGCGTGCTGCTGGTACGCGAAGCCGGCGGCAAGGTCTGCAACTACCGCGGCGCCACCCTGGACCGCATGGACTCGCGCGGCCCGGAGACCCAGCAGGTCGTGGCCGGCAACATCAAGGTGTGCGAAGCCCTGCAGAAGGTCATCGTCAACACCGGCTACGCCGCCGAGTTCGACCCGAAGTTCTGATTCAGCTGCCATCGCAGTGAGTCATCCGAAAACCGATGCCAGCGTTCTGGCATCGGTTTTTTTGTGGGCAAAGCGCGGTGCACCGATTTTCCTGTGGGAGCGGCGCAAGCCGCGAAGCAGGAAATCCATCAGATGACACAGGCCGCCGGCGCCCCGGCAATGCCAGCTTCGCGGCTTACGCCGCTTCCACAAAAACGTCAGGCCGGCTCAGCCAGCGGATACAGCGGGAACCACCGCAGCGCCGACAACCGGCTGCCGGCCCCAGCCATATCGGCTGGCCAGCCAGATCTCCAGCAATACCAGCGCCATCACGATCAGCAGCGGCAGCAGCAAGCCAAAATAGATACCCGGCATCATCGAGCCGATCTGCGCCTTCAGCAGGCGGATCACCCCCTTGGTATGCAGCAACTCGCTCATGCGCATGCCCAGCGCTTCGCGGAACACGGCCTTATCCAGCCCGCTGCGCCCGCCCACCTGCTCGACCAGGCTGTCCTCCACCCACCGCAGCATCACCTCGCTGCGCAGGTGCTCGATGCCCTTGCGCGCCCAGCGTTGCGGCAGGCTCTCGCCCTTGAGCACGCTGACATCGGCCAGGCGGCGTTCGCTGAGATAGGACTCCACCGCAATGCGCGCAGCTTCGTGTGCGGAAACATCATCGCGCAGCATCGCCTCCAGCTCCGGCGTATCCAGCGAATTCTTGAAATCCACCAGCCAATGCTCGGTGGCGGCCTGCAGGTGCGGCTGGAAGTGATCGATCTGCTTGTACAAAGCGCGCTGGCCGCCCGCGACCAGGCCCAACTGCAGGCCGATGAAGGCAAACAGCAGCGGCAACACCACCACATAGCTGGCAATCAGCCAGTGATGCCAGCGCCGTCGCCGCGCAAGGCCACCGCGGCGCGCCAGCAGCACCCACACCGCCACTCCCAGCGCCAACCCCACCACCGTTCCCAGTACCGAGCCGCCGATCAAATCCAGCACGCTCAGCCCGTTCCAGAACTCCATCGCCCAATAGTGTGCGTCCTGCACTGCCCGCTCTCCGTTTGTCTGCAAGGTCCTGAGGGTAGCCACAAACCGGCGCAGGGTGAAGGCCACCGTCCGATTTCACCGGACAGAAAATCACCGAACCGCCTTCGCCCGCGGCCATCGGCAATACACATCCGTCCGTGCCATCCATGCAAAAAGACAACGCCCCTTGCGGGGCGTTGTCTTCGATCAATCCTGTACCAAGGGGGCCAGGGTGGCGGCACGATGCCGTGCGCCCACCAAGCCTCGCAGAACCCGGCTCAGGCCACCGTCGAGGCACGCAGCGCGGCGATGCGCTCATCCAGCGGCGGATGGCTGAGGAACAGCTTCTTGGCCGCCGAGCCGGCGATACCGAAAGCGGCAATCTGGGTCGGCAAGGTGCTCTGGCCATGATTGAGCTTCAGACGCTCCAGTGCGGCGATCATCTTCTGCCGGCCGGCCAGCGAGGCACCGCCCTGATCAGCGCGGAACTCACGATGGCGCGAGAACCACATCGCGATCATCGTCGCGAACAGGCCGAACACCATTTCCAGCACGAACACGATGATGTAGTAGGCAAAACCACGGCCGCCGCCTTCGCGGTTACCCGACAGCGCGCTGTCGATGACACCACCGACCACACGTGCCAACACGATCACGAAGGTGTTCAACACGCCTTGCAGCAGCGCCATGGTGATCATGTCGCCGTTTGCGACGTGCGCGATCTCATGGCCCAGCACCGCTTCGGCCTCGTCTTCGCTCATGTTGTGCAGCAGGCCGGTGGACACCGCCACCAGCGCGTTGTTGCGGTTGGCACCGGTGGCGAACGCGTTGATTTCCGGCGCGTCATACACCGCCACTTCCGGCATGCCGATACCGGCCGCCTTGGCCTGGCGGGCCACGGTGTCCAGCAGCCAGCGTTCGGTCGGGTTACGTGGTTCGGTGATGACGACGGCGCCCGTGCCGCGCTTGGCCATGAACTTGGACAGCAGCAGCGAGATGATCGAGCCACCGAAGCCAAAGATGGCCGCCATGACCAGCAAGCCGCTCATCTGCGAGGAATTCACGCCCAGAAGGGACATGACGACGCTGGCCAGGATCAGCACCGCGACGTTGGTCAGAAGAAACAGCCCGATACGGGTAAACATGGGAAACAGATCCGTGAGGATGGGAGATACAGTCAATTTGCGGCGCAGACAGCTTGAATTCAAGCATTAATCTGACCGACGATTCAGCTTCGATGCCAGCTACTCCCTACCTCGGCCGCTTCGCGCCCTCCCCGACCGGCCCTTTGCATTTGGGCTCCCTGCTGGCCGCCTTCGGCAGTTGGCTGCTGGCTCGCCATGCCGGCGGCCAATGGCTGGTGCGGATCGAAGATATCGACCCGCCGCGGGAAGTGCCCGGGGCGGTCGATTCGCAGCTGGCCACACTGGCCGCGTTCGGCCTGAACTCGGACCTGCCGGTACAGTACCAGAGCCGACGCAGCCATCTTTATCAAACCGCCATTGCGCAATTGTTGGCACAGGACAAGGCATTTGCCTGCCATTGCAGCCGCGCCGACCTGTCCAGCCAAGGGGGCATTCATCGCCGCTGTGTCGCCAGCCAGCAGCGCCCGCAGGCAGCGCTCCGCCTGCGCGTGGCCGATGGCAGCCATGTCAGCTTCGACGATGCCCTCCAGGGGCTGCAGCAACAGGACGTGGACCGTGAGGTCGGCGACGTGGTCCTGTTGCGCGCCGATGGTTATTGGGCTTATCAGCTGGCAGTGGTGGTGGACGACGCCGAGCAGGGCATTACCCATGTGGTGCGCGGTGCCGACCTGATCGAATCGACCGCACGGCAGATCCTGCTGCAGCAGGCCCTGGGGCTGCCAACCCCGGGTTATCTGCACCTGCCGCTGCTGCTGGACAGCGACGGCCAGAAACTCTCCAAGTCACAGGCTGCCGTACCCGTGGACAGTGCCCAACCGGTGCCCGTGCTGCGTTGGCTGTGGGCCGCACTGGGCCAATCGCCGACAGCGCTGGAGACCAGTACCAGCGTTGCCGAGACCTTGCAGCAGGCGGCCGCCGCCTTTGTGCCGGCGCGGCTGCAAAAAACCTCGGTGCGCGCGCCTCTGCAGCCCCCGGGCTGAGCGCAGTTTCATTAGAATCATGGGCTGCCCTGCACATCTGCCCTGGAGTTGAGCCCATGACATCGCGCGTCGCACTGGTCACCGGTGGTACCGGCGGCATTGGTACCGCCATCTGCCAACGCCTCGCCGACCAAGGGCACCGGGTCGCCACCAACTTCCGCAATGCCGAAAAGGCCCAGCAGTGGCAGCAGCGCATGCGCGAGAAGGGCTACGACATCGCCCTGTTCGAGGGCGATGTGGCTGACCCGGACAGTGGCCGCAGCCTGATCCAGGCTACCGAGGCCGCGTTGGGGCCGGTGGAGATCCTGGTCAACAACGCCGGCATCACCCGCGATACCACCTTCCATCGGATGAGCCCGGAGCAATGGCATGAGGTGATCAACACCAATCTCAACTCGGTGTTCAACGTCACCCGCCCGGTGATCGAGGGCATGCGCAAGCGCGGTTGGGGCCGGGTCATCCAGATCAGCTCTATCAACGGCCTGAAGGGCCAGTATGGCCAGGCCAACTACGCCGCCGCCAAGGCCGGCATGCACGGTTTCACCATTTCCCTGGCCCGTGAGAACGCCGGCTTCGGCATCACTGTCAACACCATCTCGCCGGGCTACGTGGCCACCGACATGGTGATGGCGGTGCCCGAGGAGGTGCGGGCCAAGATCATTGCCGACATCCCCACCGGGCGCCTGGGCAAGCCGGAGGAAATCGCCTATGCGGTCGCCTTCCTGGTCGCCGAGGAGGCCAGTTGGATCACCGGCTCCAATCTGGATATCAACGGCGGCCACCACATGGGTTGGTGACCGCCCACGCCATGTTGCACAACATGGCGATTCATGCTGCGCAACAAACCTAGAGTTCTCCGATGCTTGCAACCTGTACTAATGGCGGTTGCAAGCCCTGCTGCACTGCGCCATGCTGCGCACCTACCGTGACGAGTGACTGCTTAATGGCTGCGACCCGCATCATCAAGAAGTATCCGAATCGCCGGCTCTACGACACCGAGATTTCCAGCTACATCACCATCGAAGACGTGCGCCAGTTGATTCTTGACGGCGAGGAGTTCGAGGTCCGTGACGCCAAGAGCGGCGACGACCTGACCCGCTCGGTGCTGCTGCAGATCATCGCGGACAAGGAGCAGGACGGCGAACCGATGCTGTCCACCCAGCTGTTGAGCCAGTTGATCCGCTTCTACGGGGATTCGTTGCAGGGCTTCATGGGCAATTACCTGGAGCGCAGCATGCAGGTATTCCTGGACCAGCAGCAGCAGTTCCGCCAGCAGATGGGCAATCTGCTCGGGCAGACCCCGTGGGCGATGATGAACCAGTTGACCGAGCGCAACCTGGAGCTGTGGCAGGAATTCCAGCGCAACATGGGCGCCGGCTTTGGCGGCACCCGTCCGCCGGCAGGCGGCAGCAAACCGACGGAGCCACCGCCGCCCAGCAGCGGCAGCAAGACCCGCAGCGGTCGCTGAGGGCAACGAAAAGGCCGACGCATGCGGCGGCCTTTTGCTTTGGGGAGCCCTGCTTTTTTGCAGGAGCGGCGTAAGCCGCGAAGCTCCTGCTGCATCAGACTTCAGTGGCTTCGCGGCTTACGCTGCTCCTGCAACAAGCCAAGGCACTCAACGTTTGCAGGCGCTGCAGATCCGCTCGACCTTGTAGCCCTGCGCGCGCAGTTTCTCGACCACGCCATCGCTGCCCAGCAGGTGCAACGCCCCCACCACCACCAGCGTATTTCCGCGACCGGGCTGCAACCACTGCTGCAGGCTGGGCAACCAGGCGTTGTTGCGATCCACATTGATCCGCTGGTACAGCCCCGGGTACTCGCGCTTCATCTGCGCGGCCATGTCCCGCCACAGCATCACATCGTCACCACGACGCCAGGCATCGTGCAGTTGCCGGCTCTGTTCGTCGCCCTTGTCTACCTGCTCCAGGGCTTCACGCAGCAGCTGACGCTGCTCGTCGATGCTCATGCTGTCGAGCATGGTGATCTGCGACGATGCACTTTCCAGGCCGACGGCGGGCTTGTTGGCCTGCGCGGCACGATCCATCAGGTGCCGGTCCAGCCCGGACTTGGGATCCAGGCCCTGGCGGGTCATCTGCGCGATGCTGATGGTCAGCCCCACGAACCACGGCTCGAGCCCCGCCAGCCGGTCAACCGGCATGTTGTTGGCAGCACCCCAGGCCTCCAGTTGCTGCCAGGTCGCCGGGTCCAGGTCGTCCTTGAGCTGCCGGCCATCACGGCGCAGCGCCGCCTGCATCATCTGCGCTGCCAACTGCGGCGAGTTCATCTCCTCCGGTGACAGTTCGAACAACAGGCGCTGCGCACCCGCGAAAGCGCGGTCCACGTCAGCGGACAGCGGATAGTCATCGGCCTTGAGCAGATGAAAGGAGCCCAGCAGGTAGAGCTCACTGCCCTGCCCGCCGCTGACCTTCCACAGCAGCGGTACCGGCGGCTGCTTCGCTGGCGACTTTGGTGCTGCAGCGCCTGCCAGCAGCGGCGTCACTGCGAGCAGGCCGGCAACCAGCAGCAGGCCCATGCGCTTGATCCAGCTCATGCGGCCGGCTCCTTGGACTTGGCGTAAGCCTTTTCACCAGCCTCCACCGCCATGTCCAGGCGGTTCTCCGGCGGTGGCAACGGACAGGTGGCGAACGCGGTGAAGGCACACGGCGGGTTATAGGCCCGGTTGAAGTCGATCACTACCTCACTCTTCGCGTTCGGCACCTCGATATCGATATAGCGCCCGGCCGCATAGCTGCCACGGCCACTGGTGCGATCAGCGAAGATCACCTGCAGCGGGCGTCCAACATCGCCCAGCGCCTCCAGACGCCAGGTGCGTCCATCGCGCTCGAACTCGATTGCGCCGGCGTTGGCCAACTCGGTGGTCAATCCAGTGATATCGACAATCGGAATGGTCTTGTTGACGTCATGCGGCACGAAGCGCGCGGTGATGCGCCAGCTCGGATCCGCCGGCCAATATTCCAGATGACTGAAGTTCACCCGCGCCGGTGCGTCAGCATGCTTGACCCGCAGGCCGAAGCGTTCGCCGCGTTCGATCAGGCTGATGATGCCCTTGTCGTCGTCGAAGTGGATCAGCGTCGGTACTTCGGCATGGTCGCTATGCAAAGGAATCCTTCCCTTCACCACCTGCCCATCGACCTTGACCGAGACACCGGGCTCCGGCGCGAAAAACCATGCCTTGCCCTCGCGCGTCACCAGACCCATGCGCGGAGGCCCCACCGCCAAGCGGATTCCACTGGTGCTGCCACTGCCGATGTAATGCGCCTTCAGGTCCAGCCAATGCAGGCCGACCAGGCTGGTCCAGCCATCGGGTGCCAGCAGCTCTACCAGGCGCTGCTCGCGCCACAGTTCGTTGTCATGCGCGAACGTGGGGTCCGCCTGTACTACCGGCCCGGTGTTCTTCGCATCATCTCCGCAGCCACCGAGCAGCATCGCGGCAATCAAGGCCGCGCCCCCCAATACGTGTCTCATCAACGCCCCCGCAGGAACCAGCGATCAATTTCAGCCAAGGAGAAGCGCGCCCAGGTCGGGCGGCCGTGATTGCACTGCCCCGAGCGCTCGGTGATCTCCATGTCGCGCAGCAAGGCATTCATTTCCGGGAGGGTCAGCCGTCGATTGGCGCGCACCGCGCCGTGGCAGGCCATCGTCGACAACAGTTCGTCGCGCGCGGTGGCGATGCGGCGGCTTTGGCCGTGTTCGCGCAGATCGCCAAGCACATCGCGCAGCAGGCCTTCCGGCTCGGCGTTGGCCAGCAGCGCCGGAATGCTGCGCACATGCAGCGAGCCCGGGCCGGAACGGGTGACCTCGAAGCCCAGCGCAGCCAGTGTTGCCGCCTCGCGCTCGGCGGTATCCGCGTCACGCTCGCCCACCGCCAGGGTCATCGGCACCAGCAACGGCTGCGCATGCAGGCCGATACCGTCGTGCGCGTTCTTCAGGCGTTCGTAGCCGATGCGCTCGTGGGCGGCATGCATGTCCACCACGATCAGGCCTTCGGCGTTCTCGGCCAGGATGTAGATGCCGTGCAACTGGGCGATCGCGTAGCCCAGCGGCGGCACGCCGGCCTCATTGGAGGTCGGCGGCAGGGATGGGCCCGCATCCATCTGCCGCGGCAGATCCGCATCGCCATTCACGGATGAGTACAGCGCCGCATATGCCGAGGGCGCTTCTGCCACCTGCAGGCCCAGCGGCGACTGCCGCGCCTGCCAATTGCCATTGCCACCGCCACCTGCACTGCCGCCAGGGCGCGACAGCATGTACCCACCTGCGCTGTAACCGGGCGTTGGCTGCGCCTGTGGGTCAGCCGGATGCGATTGCCCTGCGGCGGGCTCCATGCCGGCACGGGTCTCCGCCAGTGCATCCTTCAAGGTGCGATAGACGAAATCATGGATCAGGCGCGAATCACGGAAGCGCACTTCGTGCTTGGCCGGATGCACGTTGACGTCGACACGGGTTGGATCCAGCTCCAGGAACAGGACGTAGGCCGGCTGTCGGCCGTGGTACAGCACATCGCCATAAGCCATCTTCACCGCATGGCTGACACTGCGATCACGCACCGAGCGGCCGTTGACGTAGAGATACTGCTGATCCGCGCTGGCCCGCGAATACTGCGGCTGGGCGATCCAGCCATGCAGGCGCAGGCCGGCAGCACTGTGATCCACGCGCAAGGCCTGGCGTGCGAAGTCCTCGCCCAGGGTTTCGCCCAATCGTACATCCGAATAGAGATCACCGGGCTTGTAGCGCCGCGAGGGCTTGCCGTTGTGCGAGACACGCAGCTCCACGTCCGGACGCGCCAACGCCAGTGAACGCAGCCATTCCTCGATGTGGCCAAGCTCGGTGCGCTCGGCGCGCAGGAACTTGCGCCGTGCCGGCACGTTGTAGAACAGCTCGCGCACTTCCACGGTGGTACCGGGCGCGTGCGCACGTGGGGTGACGTCGCCGAGCTTGCCGCCCTCGATCTGCAGCGCCGAGCCATGCTCGTCGTCGGCACGCCGCGAAGCCAGGGTGAAACGGCTGACCGAGGCAATCGACGGCAGGGCTTCGCCGCGGAAGCCGAGCGTGGCCACCGACTCCAGATCGTCCAGGCTGGCAATCTTGCTGGTGGCATGCCGCGACACGGCCAAGGGCAGCTGCTCGGCAGCGATGCCACCACCGTTGTCGCGGATGCGGATCAGGCGCACGCCGCCTTCTTCCAGATCGATGTCCACGCGGGTCGCACCGGCATCGAGTGCGTTCTCGACCAGTTCCTTGACCACCGAGGCGGGACGCTCAACCACTTCGCCGGCGGCGATCTGGTTGATCAGGATTTCCGGCAGCGGACGGATCGCATTCATGCCGCACCGCCAGAGGTTTGCAGCGCCTTGGCGGGGGACGGAAACAAGGATTGATGGGGGATCAGGCTGACGTCATGCATGCCCACGATGATAGCCGAGCATGGGCCGAACACCGCGATCAGAGCGCCAATCCCTTCCCCCTTCGGGAGAAGGTGCCCCGAAGGGGCCGATAAGGGGAGGCCAGCCGACATTGCCAGCATGCAGCAGAAAGAACCGGACAAGAACTGGTAGTTCATCGATCCGACTTCGCCCTGCCCTCACCCCAACCCCTCTCCCGCGGGGAGAGGGGCTCAAAGCAGGCGCTGTGTTACTTGCTACCACCCGCAACGGTGCCAGCAGCTGCATCCATCTCGGCCTGGGCGCGGGCGGCGAACAGGGTGCCCGGCGGCGGCTGCCGGCTGAAGAAGGTGTGCACGCCATCCAGTACCGCACCGGCGATGCGGCGCTGGTAGGCCGGATCAATCAGGCGACGCTCTTCATCCGGGTTGGAGATGAACGCGGTTTCGACCAACATCGCCGGCATGTCCGAGGTGCGCAGCACGGCGAAGTTGGCCCGCTCAAGGTTGGGCTTGTGGTTGTTGCCGATCCGCTTGAGGCCGCCGAGCACGTGCCCGGCCGCGTCTTCCGACGCCTTCATGTTGCCGCTCTGGGCCAGATCCAGCAGCACGTTGGCCAAGGTGCCTTCGGTACGGCTGAGGCTGACGCCACCAATGAGGTCGGCGGCATTTTCCTTGTCCGCCAGCCAGCGCGCACGCTGCGAGGACGCGCCCTTGGTCGACAGCACATAGACCGAAGACCCCGTCGCCGAACGGTTTTCAGCCGCATCGGCGTGGATCGAGATGAAGATGTCAGCCCTGGCCGCACGTGCACGCTGGGCGCGCATCGGCAGCGGGATGAACACGTCGGTGTCGCGGGTCAGGAACGCGCGCAGGCCCGGCGTTGCGTTGACCTGGCGGGCAAGTTCACGTGCAACCGCCAACGTCACGTCCTTCTCGCGCTTGCCAGTGGGGCCGACAGCACCCGGATCCTGGCCACCGTGGCCCGGATCGATGGCAACCACCAGATTGCGCATGCCCGGCGCCATCCGAATTCGTGACGCGTCACTTGGCATGACCGGACGCGGCGCAGGCGCCGGCGTTGCCGCAACCGGTGCGGCAGCCGCTGGAGCCGGCACGATGGGAGTAGGCACGCCGGTGGCGATGGTGGTGCGGACCGGCGCGCCCTGTCCATTGAGGATGGCTGCCGGCGAGGACGAAGAAGACCCCGTCGGCGGGTTGCCGGCTGCAGCCACGACCGCCGTGGCGGTTGCTGGGGCTGGATTTGCTACGGCCGGGGCCGGCGCTGGCGTAGCGGCCTGCTGGCGTACCGCAGCCGTCAAGGCAGCGGTAGCACGGGCCGCCTCGGCACGCGCCTGCTCGGGGGTTATCGTCGGCGGCGTTGCCGGCGGCACAGATGCGGGCGGCGTGCTTGTGCTTGCCACCGGTGCAGCCGTTGCGCGCGGCGCGGTTTCACCCGGCCATTCGATCAGCAACTTGGATTCGGCGCCCTGCCCCTGCATCTGCGGCTTGAACGCGGCCACCGATTCGGCCAGGTCAAAGACGATGCGGAACGTGCCCGGCACCGGGTTACCGGTGCGCACGGCGGTGACCACACCCGCTGGCGCAGGCAACTTGAGGCCGCGCACGCCGGTGGATTCGGGAAAATCGATGACCAGCCGATTGGGACCGGCCAGGCTGATGGTCTTGTAGCTGCCACCGCCCGCCAGCTGGATTTCGGCACGGGTGCCAGTGGCGCCGGCGCTCAAACCCAGCCCGCGGATCTCACCGGCCCACGCGGAAGCGCTGGCCAGGCACAGGCCGGCGACGGCAACAGACAATGCAAACAGGCGGTTTCCCGTAGTCATGGGCGGATTCAATCACCGGAATTCGGTAATTGCAACATTTTTTCCCTTAATAATCCGCAACCTGCCGTAACTTCCTGTAGTCACAGGGCAGAAAGCCCCTGCAAGTGGGGCGTTTTGCGCAACTGCTGCAGCCAGGCCTCCCCCACCGGACTCTGCGCCTGTAACCGCGCACGGCGACCATGGCCGTCGATCTCCAGCGCCACCAGCAGGTCCACCGGCGGCAGCCCACCCGCCCCGCGCTCGGGCCATTCGATCAGCCACAGGTCGGCGCCGGCATCATCCAGACCGAGGAAATCCAGCTCGCCGGCATTGCCGATCCGGTAAAGGTCCAGATGCCAAGCCTCGCCGGTATCCAGCGGGTAGCGCTCGATCAAGGTGTAGGTAGGGCTGCGGATCGGTCCCTGCACGCCCAGCGCGCGCAACAAAGCACGGGCAAGGGTGGATTTTCCGGCCCCCAGATCACCATGCAGATGAACCACCGCCTGCGCGGGCCGGGTCTGTGCCAAGGCCTGACCCAGCAGGTCGGTGCTCTCGGCTTGGGGCAATGACAATTCGATCATGGGAGACATTATGGATTGGCCAGCGCCCGCAAGTGCGGCAATAGATCGCGCGGCAACAGCCCGCGCTCACCTTCGGCGGCCGCTGCATCGCCGGCCAGGCTGTGCAGCAAGGCGCCAGTGCTGGCCGCATCAAACAGCGACAGGCCCTGCGCCACTACGGCGGCGATGGCGCCGGTCAGCAGATCACCCATGCCGCCGACCGCCATGCCCGGATTGCCCGCGGCAATCACCCGCGGCAGCTGCCCGGGTGCGGCGATCACCGTACCAGCGCCCTTGAGCACCACCACTGCCGCATAACGCGTTGCCAAGGCATGCGCTGCGGCAAAGCGATCTCGCTGGATGCTGGCAATATCGGTGCCGAGCAGGCGCGCGGCCTCACCCGGATGCGGGGTGAGAATCGCCTGCGGCAGCGGCCGCGGATCGGCGGCCAGCAGATTCAAACCATCGGCATCCAGTACCAGCGGCTTGCCGCTGGCCAGCACCGCCGACCACAAGGCATGCGCCCAATCATCCTGGCCCAGTCCCGGCCCCAGCGCGATGACAGTAGCGCGTGCCAGCAATGGCGCGAAGTCCTCGGAACTGTCGACAGCGTGCACCATCGCTTCGGGACAGCGCGCCAACAACGGCGCCACATGCAGCGCACGTGTCGCCACACTGCACAGACCGGCACCACCGCGCAGCGCAGCCTCGGCAGCAAGCATCACCGCGCCGCCGCTACCATGGTTGCCGCCGACGCACAGCACATGCCCGGACTCACCTTTATGGGTATTGAGCCGACGTGGTGGCAGCATCCGCAGCAACTGCGGCCTGGCCCAGCGCAGCGCGCTCGCGCTGACACCCTCAAAGGCGACCGCGGGCACCTCCAGATCAGCCAGCAAGCGCTGCCCGGCATGCTCCAACGCCGCGCCCGTGTGCAGGCCCTGATGTGGCACGATGAACTGCAATACCCGCGCTGCACGCACCGCGGCGCCCATTACGTTACCGCTGAGCGCATCAACGCCACTGGGCACATCCAGCGCGAATACCGGCGCCGGTGCAGCATTCATTTCTGCAATCAGGGCTGCATCATCGGTATCTGGCGCGCGGCTGAAGCCGATGCCATACAGCGCGTCGACGATCAGATCGGCTTGTTGCAGGCATTGCGACGCAATCTCAACGTGGCCGCCAACGGCCAGATAATCCGTGCAGGCGCGCTGCGCCAAGGCTGTGCGCGGCGACGCGTCCGGCAAATGCAGCACGCTGACGTCACGCCCGGACTGGCGGGCGTGGCGGGCCAGCACATAGCCGTCGCCACCATTGTTGCCGGGCCCGCACACCACCACGATGCGCCGCGCCTGCGGCCAATACTGCAGCGCGGTCTGCCAGGCAGCATGGCCGGCGCGCTGCATCAGCAGGTAAGCATCGCCACCCAGGGCAGCGGTCGCTTGCCCATCAATCTGGCGGGCAGCGGCGATATCGAACAATTCGACGGGCTCTGACATGCCGGCAATTCTATACTTGCGCCATGTCTGAAGCCGTTACCGCCGCAAATCCGGCGCAGTTGTCGCTGCGCATCCGCCAGCTTGCCCGTGAGGCGGGCTTCCAGCGCTGCGGGGTCAGTGGCATCGAGCTGGGCGAGGATGAAGCACACCTGGCCGACTGGCTGGGCAAGGGCTTGTATGGAACGATGGAATGGATGGCCCGCCACGGCACCTTGCGGGCGCGCCCACAGGAACTGCTGCCCGGCACGCTGCGGGTGATCTCGGTCGGCCTGGATTACGGCCACAAGGACGACGCCGAAGCCTGGGCAACCTTGAATGATGGCGAGCGCGCCTATGTGGCGCGCTACGCGCTGGGCCGCGATTACCACAAGCTGATGCGCAACCGCCTGCAGAAGCTGGCCGAGCGCATCGCCGGCGAGATTGGCCAGTTCGGCTACCGGGTCTTCGTCGACTCGGCGCCGGTGCTTGAGCGTGCACTGGCGCGCAATGCCGGGCTGGGCTGGATCGGCAAACACACCTGCCTGATCGACCGCAACGGCGGCTCCTGGTTCTTCCTCGGCGAGATCTACGTTGACCTGCCATTGCCGGTGGATGTGCCGGCCACCGCGCACTGCGGCAGTTGCACGCGCTGCATCGATGTCTGCCCCACTGCCGCCATCATCGCCCCGCATCGGCTGGATGCGCGCCGTTGCATCTCCTATCTGACCATCGAGCATGAAGGCGCGATTCCGCTGGAAATGCGCCCCCTGATGGGCAACCGCATCTATGGCTGCGATGACTGCCAGCTGGTGTGCCCGTGGAACAAGTTCGCCCGGCGCACCGACGAGCCGGACTTCCGCGCCCGCAACAATCTGGACACCGCCACCCTGCCCGAGCTGTTCGCCTGGGAAGAAGACGAGTTCCTGCGCCGCACCGAGGGCAGCCCGATCCGTCGCAGCGGCCACGAACGCTGGCTGCGCAACATCGCCGTGGCGCTGGGCAATGCCGCGCCCTCTCCCGCCGCAGAGCAAGCGCTGCAAAGCCGCCAGACGCATGCATCCGACGTGGTGCGCGAACATGTGCAGTGGGCCTTGCAGCGGCATGCCGACACCACGCAGAAGTCCTGACCCCGCTCCAACATCGCCGGCCAGCGCAATCGCTCCCGTAAGATAGGGACCGTCAGCTCGCCTGCGCCCCGGCGCGGACCGGCGCCCTATCGGCATAGCAGTTGAACCATGACCTCCAGCAACGACGTCCTCACCCCCAACCAGCTCAACACCCTGGCGCGCGATCTTCTGGAGAGCACGTTCCCGATGGTCTGGGTGGAAGGCGAGCTGGGCAGTGTCAGCCGGCCCGCCTCCGGGCACCTGTACTTCACCCTGAAAGACGCGCGCGCACAGGTGCGTGCGGCGATGTTCAAACCCAAGAGCCAGTGGCTGAAGTTCCTCCCGCGCGAAGGCATGCGCGTGCTGGTGCGCGGTCGTTTGACGCTGTACGAAGCACGCGGCGACTACCAGCTGATCCTCGACCACATGGAAGAAGCCGGCGAAGGTGCGCTGCGCCGTGCCTACGACGAACTCAAGGCCCGGCTCGAAGCCGAGGGCCTTTTTGACCCGGCGCGCAAGCGTCCGCTGCCAGCGCACGTGCGCCGGCTGGCGGTGATCACCTCGCCCAGCGGCGCGGCGGTGCGTGACGTACTGAGCGTGCTGGAGCGGCGTTTCCCGATGCTGGA
This sequence comes from Stenotrophomonas sp. STEN033, assembly GCF_056856655.1. Lineage (NCBI taxonomy): Bacteria > Pseudomonadati > Pseudomonadota > Gammaproteobacteria > Lysobacterales > Lysobacteraceae > Stenotrophomonas > Stenotrophomonas sp. STEN033. Next base: position 74,084 of record NZ_JBXFWM010000001.1, on the reverse strand, counting down.
AGTCGAGCTGCTGCCGTCGCTGGTACAGGGCGCCACCGCCGCACCGCAGATCACCTCGCTGCTGCGCCAGGCCGATGCCAGTGGCCGTTACGACGTGATCCTGCTGACCCGCGGCGGTGGCTCGCTGGAAGACCTGTGGGCCTTCAACGATGAACAGCTGGCGCGTGCAGTCGCCGCCAGCAACACACCGGTGGTCTCGGCGGTAGGCCACGAAACCGACTTCAGCCTGAGCGACTTCGCCGCCGATCTGCGCGCACCGACGCCTTCCGTGGCCGCCGAGCTGCTGGTCCCGGACCAGCGCGATCTTGTGCTGCGGGTACGCCGCTTGGCGCAACGCCTGCAGCAGCTGCAGGTCCACGCAATGAGCCAGGCCATGCAGCGCGCCGACCGTGCTGCCTTGCGGCTGCAGGCACATAGCCCGCAGGCACGCCTGAACCTGCTCAAGCATCGCCAGGAAGCTGCCTTCGCACGCCTGCACGCCACCTGGCAACAGCAACAGGAACGTCGCGCATCTCGACTCCGCCACGCTGCCACCGTGCTGCGCAGCACCCAGCCACAGCGCCGCTTGAATGCATTGGCCGAGAAGCTGGCAACCCTGGCACCGCGCGCCCATGCGGCGATGGCGCGCCAGTTGCAGCGCGATGCATTGCGTCTGCGCGGCGTCGCCCGCTCACTGGAAGCGGTGAGCCCCCTGGCTACCGTGGCGCGTGGTTATTCGATACTGACCAGGCTTGAGGACGGCGCCCTGGTCCGCAGCGCCGGGCAGGTCAAGCCCGGCGAACAGCTGCGCGCCCGTCTGGCAGAAGGCGAGCTGCAATTGAGGGTTGAACAGATCAGCACCAAGCCAGCACCCGGCGATTCCACTCAGGGCTGAGCCGGCGCCGCATCCCAACGATCGACAATGATCCGCGCCAGCTTGCCCGGATCACGATCGAAGTGATGCCCACCGGGGAGCTCAACCACCTGCATGTGCGCATCACCTCGCAGGTCGCGGCAAAGGCTGTCCTTCTCATCCACCCCGTAAACACACTGGTGCGCGACCGGCTGCAAGCCGGCCAACGCAGGCTGCACAGGCACTTCCTGGGCCCGGAACCAGCCCAGCCAGCCGCCTACCCGCACCTCGAAATCCGCACCGTGGGCAAGCCCCAACAAGGACACCAGCCGTACCGCGCTGCGTTGCTCCCCGCTGAGCAGCGGATAGGCGAAGGGCAGCACATCGGCGCCAAACGAATAGCCAACCAGCGCCACGTCGTCAGCCTGCCAACGCTGCCGATAAGTGCGCACCACATTGTCCAGATCGGCACCTGTCTGTGCAGCGGTACGTTTCTTCCAGAAGTAACGCAGGCTGTTCCAGCCGACCACGGAAATGCCGCGTTGGTTGAGTTCGTGCGCCAGCCCCTTGTCCAGGTCACGCCAGCCGCCGTCACCGGAAATCAACACCACCAGCCGCTTGCTGCCTGCAGCCGGCATCTCGACCAAGGGCAGCGTCGCCACGCCCTGTACAGGTGCGGCGTTCAGCGCCGCCGATACCGCCGCCAACAACGCATCCTCCGGCAAGGACTTGACCTGCACAGCTACCGTTCCGCCAACGCAGCTGGCATTGCTTAATGCTGCGCCGTCCGCGGTAACCAAGGCCGCGGCAAACTCGCCAGGTGCGGCACCGGCCGCGCTGTCGCGCACCAAACCGGCACTGCTGCCCTGGCCGACCAGCACCGGCAGGTAGAACTGCCCGGCACGCTCGCGCTTGAGCAGCTTCTGGGCAAGCAACGCCGCATCATCGGCCATCGCCCGGCAGCTGCCATTGCCCTTCTGCAGCCGCTGTCGATAACGCGCTGCGTCCACCACCGACACCCATGCGCCTGCGTGTGCCAGCCGCCCGGCAAACTGCCTGCGCTGCGTCCGCGACAAGGCAGGGTCGGCAAAGTAGATCACCAGACCACGCGGCGCGACCGGCGGCTCCACCACCTGCACGCGGCCGTAGCGGCCTGCGGACAGCTGTCCGGCATGTGCCGCCCAGCCCCAGCCGACCGCCACCATGATCAACAGCACGCCCAACACCGGCAACGCTCCACGTCGCATCCGCAACCTCTGGCCACACAGCAGGAACGCCGGCGAGCATCCACCGGCGTTCGTTACGTGCTTGTGCAGTACGTCGCGGCCGGTGCTAGCGGGCGGCTGCGCCGGCCGTGCAGTAGCGCTGCCGGTACTCCAGTGCCTTGGGCATCAGCGCCTGCAGATTCTGGATGCGGGTGCCCGGATTGGGGTGCGTGGAAGAGAACTCCGGTGGCGCCTGGCCACCGCTGGCCTGGCTCATGCGCTGCCACAGCGGCACCGCTTCTTCGGGATTGAAGCAAGCCGCGGCTGCCAGCATCAGTCCAACCTCATCGGCCTGGGTTTCGTGCGAGCGTGCATACGGCAGCAGATAGCCATAACCCATCGCCGACATCATCATCTGTTGCTGCTGGACATCCATGCCACTGGCAGCACCAGCCATCTGCCCGATCTGGGTCAGCTTCTGCTGGGCCATGCGTTGGGCACCATGCCGCAACAAGGCATGGGCGATTTCGTGCCCCATCACCACCGCCAGCGCATCGGCATTCTGCGCGACCGGAATCAAGCCGGTATACACCGCCATCTTGCCGCCAGGCAGGCAGAACGCATTGGCTTCATCGGACTGCAGCACGTTCACGTCCCACTCGAAGTCCTTGGCGAAGTGCTGCGGCTGCAGGCCGTGCTCCTGCGCCAGCGAGGTTTCCACCACGTCGACCTTGGCGATCAGGCGACTGGCGATCTCGCGCACCTGGCGGGCGATCTGCGAGTTCGGATCGACCGGCCGCTCCTGTGCCAGGATCTCCTGATAGGCCTGCAAGCCCATCGCCTTCTCTTCATTGGCGTCCAGCGAACTGTCGATCAGCACCTTCTCGCCGGTATACGGGTCCACCGAGCGGTTGCCAAAGTAGTAGCAGCCCCCATAAACCGCAAAGCCCAGCAGGATCACCCAGCGGATATTGCCGAACAGACCACCGCCACGCCGGCGCTGTCCGCCATTGCCTTGGTTACCGAAAGGATCTTGTCGCATGGTTGGATTCCGTCTGGACCGGGCTGGCCTTGGCCGATGGTACCGCTAGCGTACGCCGCGGCGAGGTCAAATTCCGCGTACCAGGCGGAAGCCGATACGCGCCGAGGTGACGTCCGAGTCCTGTGACTGCCGCCACGCCGCACGGGTCTGCTCCGGCGCATTGGCCCAGTTGCCGCCACGGATCACCCGTTGCCGGCACCCCGGGTTGAACCAGGCCGCGCCATCGGCTGGTGCACGCCGGTAGCTGGCGTGCCAGCAATCGGCCACCCACTCGCTGACATTGCCGCTGATGTCATGCAGGCCCCAGGCATTGGCACGGAACATGGCGACCGGCGCCGTGCCCCAGAAACCATCGCCGTAGCCGATGAAGGCATTGTTCCAGTGCCGGCCGCTGGGCGACACGTCCAGACTGCCGGTGAAGTTGCCGCTGTTCTCCGGTGGCGTCATCGACCGCCCCCACGGATAGCGACCTTCGCTGCCAGCACGCAGCGCGTATTCGAACTCCGACTCGCTGGGCAGCCGGTAGTAACGCCCGGTCTGCTCGGACAACCAGGCCGCATAGGCTTCGGCATCACGCACACTGACATGCATCACCGGGCTGTTGGGCGCGGCCTTGACGCCGTTGTAGTCGGACTGCCAATCCACCCCGCTGCGGCGGATGAAATTGCCGCTACGCTCGTCATAGACGATGGAATGACCGCGGCGTGTTGCACGCGGGCGCGCCTTGGCCGCTTCCACGAAACGGCGGAACTCGGCCACGGTGACCTCGGTGATCGACATCGCAAAGCCACGCTCGAAGCGCACCAGATGCTGCGGACGCTCGGCATCGCTGCTGCCGATCTCGCCCTCGGCCACACCCATCTGGAAGCTGCCATACGGCACTACCACCATCTGCGGCCCGCGGCTGCCATCGCTCAGGGCATCACTGAACACCTGCCCGGGACGGAAGCTGCCGTAATGGGTGACCAGCTCGATACGCTCGCGCAGCAAGGCCACGGTGCGATCCCCGGGCAATGCGATCCGCTCGGCCTGTGCCAGTTTCAGGCGTGCATCCTTCAAGCCCTTGGACGAGACCAGGTCACGCAGGCCACCTTCGCGCAGGGCATCGAGCTGGGCGGTGCGAATGCCCTCGATACGCGTACGGGCATCTTTCAGCGTCACCGCCTCGCCGCGGATGGTGGTGGCCTTGTCCAGCCATCGCGCTGCGGCGGCGAAGTCCGAATCCACTGCCGCGGCGCGCTCGGCGCGACGGATCAAGCCGCTCTCGACCGCCGCCAGCCCCTGCCGGGCACGACTGTTGAGCGGGTCGGCAGCCAGTACTTCACGGAACGCCGCCTGTGCACCACCGCCGTCCTCACCAAACTGGTGCTGGCGCAGCGCCTGCTCCCCTGCGCGGTTGAGCGCCAACAGACGCCGGGCAACCGCGATACGTTGCTGCAAGGCCTGTTCGGCCTTCCCTTCCGGCGCCAATGCCACCGCCACCCCGGCGATTTCGGCAGCCTGCGCCAGTGCCTGTCGCTGGTTCTCCGGTTGCGCCATCAGGGCCGTGGCCTGTGCCCGCAGACGCTGCCGGGCCTTCTCCAGGCCGCGCTGGGCGCCGCGGTCCTGCGGCTGCTCGGCCAGGATCGCCAGATACAGCGGGATGGCATCCTGCGCATCGCGGTACAGCCGGTCCTCGGCCAGCGCCTTGTCGGCCGCCTTGCGTGCTTCGGCCAACTGCCCGGGCTGCAGGCTCACCTCCGGCGCGTTCCACACCGGCAGCGCGATGCTCTCCACCTGCGGAGCAGGATCCGGCGTCGCTGCCCCCACCTCCGCCTTGGCGGCAGCTGCCGCTTCGGCCTTGGCTTCGGCACGCGCTTCGGCACGGGCTCCCAGCCGCTCGACCAGACCCGGGCTCTTTGAAGGTTCGGCATTGGGCGCAGCCGGAGGCGGTTGCGGCGCGCCGCCGCCACAGCCCGCCAGCGCCAACAACAGCACCGTCAAACCCAACAATTGGCCGGTTCTACCCAAAAACGCCTCCATTACCTTGCACACTTTCCCGGGAGCGGCCCGACGTTAGGCTATTCTCGCCTGCCTGAGCAAACCCTGCAGTTGACGGAACCCCACGTGGCTTACTGGATCAAACACCCGGCGGAGTTGGAAGAACGCTACCGCCAGCGCCCGAACCGGATCGGGCTGGACACCGAGTTCATCCGCGAACGTACCTATTGGCCGCAGCTGGCCTTGGTACAGATGGCGGTCGGCGATGAAATCCTGCTGATCGACCCGCTGATACCGGGCATGTGCGAGGCCTTGAAGCCCTGGCTGACCGACGCCTCGATCACCAAGGTCATGCACAGCGCCAGCGAGGACCTGGTCGCCTTCAAGTGTGCATGCGACGCACTGCCACGCCCACTGTTCGATACCCAGATCGGTGCCGCACTGGCCGGCATCGGCGGCGGCATGGGCTACCAGAAGCTGGTCGCCGAGGTTACCGGCGTCACCCTGCCCAAGGGCGAGACCCGCTCGGACTGGCTCAAGCGCCCGCTCAGCGACGCGCAGCTGGAATACGCCGCCGACGACGTCGAATATCTGTTCGCCCTGCACGACACCATCAGCGCCAAGCTGCAGGCCTCAGGCCGCACGCAGTGGCTGCAGGATGACGGCGAGCGTCTGCTGGCCAGCGTCGAAGGCGATGAAGGCGAGCATTGGCCACACCTGTCGATGCGCTCCTCGCAGGCACTGGAGCGCGATGCGCAGCTGCGGCTGCTGCGGCTGCTGCGCTGGCGTGACCAGCAGGCACGCAGCAGTGACAAGCCACGCAGCTGGATTCTGGACAACGAACTGGCCAACCTGCTGGCACGCAACCCACCAGCCGACTACGACGCCATGCTGAAAGTTTTCGGCCGCTTCCCCAAGGCTCCGCGCAAGCTGGCCCAGCAGGTATGGGAAGCACTGAACACCCCGCTTGCCGACGAAGCCGATGCACCGATGGCACTGCAGGCCACCGACAGCAACAAGAGCGCGCTCAAGCGCCTGCAGGACGCCGTCAGCAAGCGCACAGCGGAACTGGAACTGCCCGAAGGCCTGCTGGCCTCACGCAAGCACCTGGAAGCACTGCTGGAAAGCGGCAACTGGCCGACCGCCCTGGCCGGCTGGCGCCGCGAACAGCTGGAGCCCGTACTGCGCCCATTGCTGCCAAGCAACTGAGCACCCAAGCCCCGACCAGGTCGGGGCCGCGTTAGCTGTAGTGCCGAGCCATGCTCGGCAAAAACCACCAAAGAACGCATGCACACGTGCATGCACGTGTGGGAGCGGCGTAAGCCGCGAAGCAAACGACCCACAAGATCGCAGCCTCCCCTGCAATTTTGGCAACCTCAGCCTCGCGGCTAACGCCGCTCCTACAAACCGCAAACGCAAAGCACCAAGACAATCGCAACCGGCACAAATCCGCCGAAAACAAACAACAAAAAAGGGCTCGCATTTCTGCGAGCCCTTGAAATTTTTGGTGGCCGAGGACGGAATCGAACCGCCGACACGGGGATTTTCAATCCCCTGCTCTACCAACTGAGCTACTCGGCCACTTTTGTTTTGTTTTCGTCGGCGTTGCTGCCGTCGAGGAGGCGTATATTACGGAGCTATTTCGGTTTCGGCAAGCCAATTTCACAAAAATTTTCACATCCGCCGAAAATTCCTCGAAATGCCTTGTGTAGCGAGGCTTCACACGCAGAAGCCGCGCCGCCACATGGCGAAAAATTCGCCAAACCACCTATTCCCAGCGCAAAAACGCAAAGAAGCCGCATCATCCAATGCGGCTTCTTTGCTTGAAGACTTGGTGGAGCGGAGGAGGATCGAACTCCCGACCTTCGCATTGCGAACGCGACGCTCTCCCAGCTGAGCTACCGCCCCACACGGTGAACCGAGCATAGCGCTGTTGCCCGCGTCACGCAAAACGCCCAGCCCGGATCGAACACGAACGGCGACCCGATGGAGGGGATCGGGTCGCCGCCCGAGGGCGCGATGGGCTACCCAGCAACATCACTCCGGCCGCCACCTTGCCCACGCAGCGGTGAAGCCCGCGTAGAACCAAGATTGCAATCGCGCGACAGCGTGCCTCAGTCCTTGGTCTTGCGCCGGTAGTCCAGCGGCGGCGCATCCCGCTGCAGCAGCGGCACATAGCGGAAGCCTGCGCCGCGGCGCTCGTCGAACTCCTGCTTGGCCTTGGCTACCAACTCCGGCGACTGCAGCAGCTGCACGCCGGCCAGGGCCATTACCTTGGCGGCATTCAACGCTCCTTTGGAACCGATCGACATCCCCGATGCCGCTACTGCCTGCCAGCTGTGCGCTGGGGTTCCGGGCACCCAGGTGGCTGTACTGACGCCGGCCGTGGGGACGTTCCAGCTGACGTCGCCAACATCGGTGGATGCGCTGCCCGCCTGATCCGCACGGTAGGGCTGCAGCTGTGTTGCCACCTGCAGGTCCGGGCGCTTTTCCAGGCTCTCCTGCAGCTTCTTAGCGAATGCCTGCTCGGCCGGATCGTACTGCACGCCGCCAACCTGCTGCAGCGCTGTCTGCATCACCTGCCCAAGCGTGTCACTGGGCAACAGCGAGTACACGCCACCGGTCGGCTCGAATTCGACCGTGGTACCCGTGCCCATTGCTGCGCCTTCGGCTGCCTTCTGCAGGCGCTCGATGACGTCGCGTACGACTGCCGGGTCGGTGTGGCGAACGTAGTAGTAGGCCTCAGCGGCATCCGGCACCACGTTGGGTGCGGCGCCACCGTTGCTGATCACGTAATGGATGCGGGTGCCATCGGGCACGTGCTCGCGCATCAGGTTGACCATGTAATTGAAGGCTTCCACGCCATCCAGCGCGGAGCGGCCGCGCTCGGGGGCGATGGCGGCGTGGGCGGCACGCCCGTGGAAACGGAACTTGCCGCTGATGTTGGCCAGCGTCGTGCCCTGCGCAGCGGAGTTTTCGGCGGACGGGTGCCAATGCAGCACCACATCCACATCATCGAACAGCCCCGCCTTGGCCATGTATACCTTGCCGGAGCCGCCCTCCTCCGCCGGCGTTCCGTACAGCCGCACTTCGCCGGGCGCACCGGTCTGCTGCATCCACTGCGCCAAGGCACGTGCTGCGCCCACCGATGCCGCACCAAACAGATTGTGCCCGCAGGCCTGACCCGCAACCTGGCCGGCGATGACGCTGCGCACCGGCGCCGCCGCCTGGGCCATGCCAGGCAGCGCATCCATCTCTGCCAGCAGCCCGATCACCGGCCCCTTGCTGCCATTGCGGAAGCTTGCGACGAAGGCCGTCGGCATGCCTGCGATATTGGCCTGGATATGGAAGCCCGCCTGCTGTAGTTCCTTCTGCAGCAAGGCCGAGGATGCATGTTCCAGATAGCCGAGCTCAGGCTGCTGCCACAACTGCTGCCCAACCTCAGCCTGCCGCTGCGCATAGCTGTCCAACGTACTGATCACGTCCGCGGCAAGTGTGGTTCCTGCAAGAGGAAGCAACGCTGCCAGCAGAGCGGCACGCAGATAACGGGTCTCCATCCAGCCAGCCTCACGCATCAATAGAAACTGACGTTGTCGATCTCGAACCACAGCTTGCTGCCGGGTTCGCCGCTGCCGGAGACAACCAGTTGCTGCAGGTCATCGCCCTTCCACACCGCCACGGGTGCCTTGGCGCGATACGGGGGCTGGCCCTGCAGTGCGGTGAACGGAATCTCCACCGTCTGCCATTGCGCCCCGGCCTGCAGTGGCGCAATGAAACGACGGTTGCCCAAGGCCCGCACTTCCAGTCGCAATTCCGGTGCGCTGCCGCGCAGCTCCAAGCGGATGCCGCGATAGGCACGCGCATCCACCGGCGCCACCGAACCACGGCTCAGCGGCAGGATGGCCGCAGCAAAAGCAGTGTCCTTGCTGGACAGCTTGGCCTGGGTCGCCAGTGCGTTGCCGCCGGTTTCGCGTGCGACGATCTCGGTGACCTGCGCGGTGCGGTCATTGCCACCGTCGGCCTCGTCCACGCGCAGCGTGTCCAGGGCGGTACGGCCATCGCTGCGCTCGAAGTCATCAACCAGTGACTGCACCGGCTGCGCTGGCAAGGCCAAGGCCTTGTTGCCGACCGGCAACACCGCGCCCTTGCCTTGCACCTGGCGACCAGCCACGTATACCTGCTGCGTATTGCGAACGTCGCCGATGCGCTCCCACGGGCGACCGCTTACCAGCAACAGATCCGCACGCTTGCCGACCTCGATGCTGCCGCGGTCATTCACGCCCAGCGCCTTGGCGCTGGCCGACGTACCCGCCAGCAGCGCCTCGCTCGGGGTCAGCCCGGCCTGCACCAGCAGCTCCAGTTCGCGCAAGGTCGAGGTACCGTGTGGGGTACCGGTCATGCCTGCATCGGTGCCCACCACTACCGGGATACCGGCATCGTGCAGCGTCTTGACGTTGTGCAACGCGTTGGCGAAGTTCTGCTCGCGCTGGGCCAGCACATCCGGCTTGCCATTGCTACGTCCGCTGCCATCGACGCGTTCGGGCAGATACACCGCCAGCGAAGGTGCATAGGCGGTACCGTGCTCGCGCATCAATGCGACCAACTCGTCGTCAACCGCACCGTCCTGCACGCTGTGTGCGATCACGTCCACGCCCGCACGTGCGGCAGCCTTGCCGCGCTTGACCATCACCGTATGGGTGAACACCTTGAGACCGTTCTTGTGCGCCTCGTCGACCAGTGCGGTGAGGGTTTCCTCGTCCATGCTGCTGTTGTCGGCGGCATTGGAATAGCGCCAGCCATCGGTGAAGGCCTTGATGAAATCCGGCTTGTAGGCAGCCACCGCACGCACGCCTGCACGCGCGGCCTCGGGTGAGTTCACCCAGCGGGTGGTGTTCTCGTCACCCCAATCCGCGCCATGGCCGAGCGGTGTGCTCATGCGCGCGGCGAACTTGACGTCGGGTGCGGCAATCGAGGCCAGCCATGCACGGCGCGGCGCATAGGCTTCTGGTGGCTCGTGGAAATCGCTGACTGTGGTGACGCCGGCCGCCATGTAAAGGTTCGCTACCTGCGGCAATTCCGACGGCGTGGCGTTCGGCGTCCAGTGCGTGTGCAGATCGAACAGACCCGGCAGCAACGCCTGGCCCCCTGCATTGACAACGCGTGCGCCCTTGGGGGCTGCCAGCTCGGCGCCGATGGCAGCAATGCGACCGTCCTCGACCAGCACGCTGGCCGCATAGGGAGCGCGGCCGGTGCCATCGAAGACCATGGCATCGCGGATCAACACGGCTTTGTCGCCGGCAGTAGCGGCCACGCAGGCCTGCCCTGCTCCCAGTAGTGCCGCGGTCAGCACCGCCAAGGCGAAACCACGCTTGCTGTTGTAATGCATGTTCTTATCCGGATTCATTGCATGGACCGCGCCGCCCGCGGCGCGGCATCAGGGGAGCTCAGCCGCACCACGTCTCCGCGCTGCTGCACCACCAGGCCAAGGCTCAAGGCGACGCTGTTGGCGAAACCGCGCGGGTCACTGGCCGAATACAGGCCAACGATACGGCGGCTGCCCACCAGCGGGTCATCGATGACGATGCGGGTATCGCTATAGCGCAGGAACTGCGCTGCCGCCACCGACAAGGTGTCGCCGTTGAACGACAACATGCCTTCACGCCAGGCCAGTTGCTGGTCCACGTCATCCGTGGGCACCGCCTCGATGCGGATGCCGTGGCTGCGGTTGGCCAGCGCGCGGTAGTTGGCTACCAGCCGCGCAGGGGCGACCGCACCCTGGGTATCGGCCACATCGACGATGCCCTCGCGCACCAGCACTTCCACACCGCCGCTGCGGCGCTCGGTGAGGCTGACCGCGAAACTGGTGCCTACCGCGGTGATATCGGTTTCCTCCGCGCGCACCACGAATGGACGTTGCGGATTCTTGGCCACATCGAACAAAGCCTCGCCCTGCAGCAGATGGATATCACGGCGGGTCGCGCTGAACTGCACCCGCACCTGCGAGTCCGAATCCAGCGTGATTGCCGAGCCGTCCTGCAGCGGCACGCGCAGAATCTCGCCCTTGCGGGTGGCGAAGTACTCGGCCCCATCGTCCTGGCGTTGTACGCCGATGGCGAGCACGCCAACCACGGCGGCCAGACCCATTGCCCAGCGCAGTACGCGCCGCGCCCGTCGTGGCGCGCGTGCGGTGAATGCACGGTCCATTTCGCCGGCCGACAGCGCGCGTGCGCGGTCGGTACGTGCCAGCACTGCATGGGCGCGGGCATAAGCGCCAAAGTGGCGCGTATCGGCTTCCAGCCAGGCATCACGTTGCGCACGTTCCTCCACCGTGAGTTGCGCGCGGTCTTCGCGCGCCACCCAACTGGCGGCTACATCATCAATACTCGCATCAGCGCCGACGCGCATGCCTTGCTCCTTCCGCGGCGAACCGCTCACTACTCTTCTGCATTACGTCGTCATCACGCTTCATCGAATCCATCAATACCCGGATTCCCTTGCAGATGTGTTTCTCCACGGTGTTCTCGCTGATCTGCATGCGTTCGGCAATCTCGCGCTGCGAGTAGCCCTCCACACGCCGCAGCACGAAGGCCTGCCGACACTTGTCCGGCAGGCTTTCGATCAAGGCGCCGATGCGTGCCAGCTCCTGTCGTGACGACGCCATCCGCTCCGGGCTGACTTCGTCACCGATGATGGCGACACGGTCGATCTCGGCCACCGCCTCGATCGACACCACCTGCGCGCGCCGCAACTGCTGCAGCACCACCGAGTGGGCGACCGAGTACACGTAGGCCTTGGGCTGCAGGATGTGCGATACATCCGCCATTCCGGCGAGGATGGCGTAGGTTTCCTGGATCACGTCATCCACATCCTGGCGCAGCGACAGGCGCCGCCGCAGCCAGTCCCGCAGCGCGGGCTCGCAAGGCAATATGTGCTCGGCCAACCAGCCGGCACGCTCCCGCGCAAGCGCCGCGTTCATCGCGGCACCTGCCCGGCTCCCGCGACATGGCGGAATGGAACGTTTTTCTGCATCAGAACGCCTTGCTCACGTTGACGTACCAGTAACGCGGATTGGCCTGGTAGACACCCGACGGGTAACCGAACACATCGTCGGAGATCGGCGGGCGCTTGTTGGCGATGTTGTTGGCACCGACCTTGACTGCCACGTTGTTGAGCCAGCCTTCGCGCGCGAAGTCATACTTGACGAAGGCATTGGCCAGCGTCTGCGACTTCACCGTCCACGGCGTCCCATCGGCGAGGGTCAGGCCATTCTCGACATAGGAACTGGCATAACGCGCGCTCGCACCCACCGACAGCTGCTGGTAACGCCAGGTCAGCGTGCCGGACCACTTCCACTCCGGGTTGCCGCCATTGCCGATCAGGTCACCGCCACCGGTGATGCGGATCGACGGATCCACCAGCCCTGCGGACTTGGCATCTTCCAGCGCCTGCAGTGCCGGCGAACGCTGGCGGTAGAACTCGATCAGATGGGTACCGGTGACCGAAAGATCGAAGCGGCCGATCGCGGTTTCCGGCGAGTTCCAGCTGAAGTTGTAGTCAACGCCACGCAAGGTCTGCGGCTCCAGGTTGACGTACTGGTCGGTGACGTACAGCACCTTGCCGGCAGCATCCAGACCTGTGCCTGCGAAACGGGCGATGTCGTCAGCAGTCGCATCTGCACGCACCACCGCCGAGTTGCTACCGCCCTGCTGGCGCAGCATGTAGTCCAGGATCAGCGCATTGCCTTCGCCGAACAGGCCGATGATGCCTTCCTGTTCGTACTTGTAGTAGTCAACGGCGAAGGTGAAGCGGCCGTAGTTCTCCGGGATGAAGCGCGGCTGGAAGACCAGGCCGGCGCTGGTATTGGTCGAGGTTTCCGGTTTCAGGTCCGGGTTGCCCGAGCGACGCGCGGTGGTGGAGTAGCTGTAGCCGCCGCAGTTGGCGAACGCCGGCTGTGCACCGCTGCGTTTGTCCGCCTCGCACTGGATGTAATCGGTGCGGGTGTTGGAACGGCTCACCACCGTGGCGTTGATCTGCTCCAGGTTGGGCGCACGGAAGCCCTTGGCCCAGGACGAACGCAGGGTCAGGCCATCAAACACCTGCCAGCCCAGCGCCAGCTTCGGCTTGGCGACATTGCCGAAATCGTTGTAGCGCTCAGCGCGGCCGGCCACCTGCAGGTCCAGCGAGCGCACCAGCGGGATGTTCATTTCCGGCGATACCAGCGGCACCGAGAACTCGGCGAACAGGCCGGCGACGGTGCGCGAACCATAGGTGTCCGGGGTCGGGCTGACGCCGTACATGTCGCTGGGATAGGCAACGCCGGTGATCGCATCGGTGAAGGTCACCGAGCCATCGACGCGTGCATCACGGTCATCGCGCTGGGTTTCGTGGCGCACCTCCAGGCCCGCGGCCATGCCGACATCGCCGGCCCAGGTCTTGAACAGGTCTGCGCGCGAGGCCTTGAAGTCCCACAGGAACAGCTCGGTCTTGCTCTGGCGCTGTGCCTTGTAGAAGAACTGGTCCAGCTTGTCCCAATCATTGCAGCCACCGCAGAACGGGTTGTAGGCCGAGGCGGTGGGATTGGCCAGGGCCTGCTGGAACAACGACATGCTCACTGCATCCTGCGTGTCCTTGACCCTGGCCGCCGAGTACAGCGCGGCGCTTTCCCAGTCGAAGCCGTAGTGGAAGCCACGCAGCCCGGCCAAGGCGCGCACCTGGGTATTGTTGACCTCAATGCGGGTCGGCCGCTCGAAGCGGTAGCTGGTGATGGTCACCGGCACGCCGTTGGCGCCGATGTTCAATCCCTGCAGGCGGTTCGGGTTGAGCGAGCCATCGGGCAGGTACATCGCGCCGAACGGGTTCCAGTAGTTGCTGGCTGCCACCGTCATCGGCAAGGCGGTGATGGTGTTGACGCCGTTCTGCAGGCTGTAGGCGCGCGAGTTATAGACGCCGGCTTCGCTGAAGAACGACAGGCCGTTGTCGAAATCATGCTTGCCGGTGACGAACAGATTCAAACGACGCACGTCCGGGCTGATCGACAACGGATACTGACCCTGCTGGTTGTCGCGCAGGTTGGCGTCGGCACCGGAAGTCGCCTTGCTGCCGGACTGCACGCACAGGCCATCGGCGATGGTTGCCGCGCAACCGCTGTTGCTGGTGGGCTGCACATGGAAGGCACCGGCGGTGGTGGTCAACCAGGTGCCGTTCTTGGACACGCGCGGGCCAACCACGGTGAAGTTGCCCCACGGGCTGTTGGTGTTGCGATTGTCGGTGCCGGCCAGGCCTTCAAACGGCGTGCCGAGGAAGTCGGCCGCACGGTTGCCGTTCTTGGTCCAGTCCTGGTCCAGCGAGTTCAAGCCGGTGGTGTTGTAGTAATTGAAGGCGATGGTGATATTGGAGCGCAGGTCTTCGGAATTCTTGCCCCACATGCCGTTGACGCCGATATCGCGCAGGTCGGTGCCTTCACCGAAGCCCTTCTGCACGCTGATGGTGCCGCCGTCCATGTCGTCGCGCAGTACGTTGTTGACCACACCGGCCACCGCGTCGGTACCGTAGATGGCAGCCGCGCCGTCCAGCAGCACTTCAACACGGCGCAGGTTGGATACCGGCACCGCATTGGCGTTGTAGGTCAGCACCGGCACCAGGTTGCCGTCGGCCTGGCTGGTGGGATGGACCACGGTGCGGCGGCCGTTGATCAGCAGCAGGGTGTTGCCCACGCCAAGGCCGCGCAGGTTGACCGAGGCGATGTCGCCGCGCGCGTAGTTGGAACTGTTGCCGCCATTGGTGCCACTGAACGAGACATCGCCCATCTGCGGGATGGAACGGTACAGCTCGTCGCCGGATACGGCGCCGGTGGCCTCGATCTGCTCAGCCTGCAAGGTCGCCACCGGCAGGATCGCGGCGGTCTTGGCGCCCTTGATCTGGCTGCCGACCACGGTGATCTGGTCCAGCGTGCTGACGCTGGGGCTGGCCGCTGCCGGCATGGGCTCGACAACCTCCTGCGGCGCCGCCGGAGCTGCGGCCTGCCCTGCGGCCAGGCCACCCAACCCACCGAGCGAAGCCAGCATCGGCGTTGCCGCGCGCAGGGTGATGGTGCGGCCGTCGTCCGAGGCCACGCTCAGGCCGGTGCCGGTGAGCAGTCGGGCCAGCGCCTGGCGCGGCTCCATCTGCCCTTTCAACTCGGCGACCTCGATGCGCTGGGCGCCACCTGAATGCGCCGGGGCGATGATCTGCACGCCGGCCTGGCGGGCAAATTCAGGCAATACATCCTCGATGTTGCCTGCTTGAAGGTCGAACTGCGGCGGCGCTGCCAGCGCCGGAACGGAGGCGCAGAGCGCCACAACTGCCAAACCGCCGCGGATAGCGCTAGCAAGCGGCAACAACTTGAATGAACGCATGGATGAATCCCCAGAAAATGACGCGAATGACGGCAACCTCTGCCCCCTTGCATCACTTGATGCATGACCGCGCCGGTTCCGCCATTCCATCGTCATAGTGGCTGATCTTGCAGACCTGTACCCAACAGGCCGCCATACGCCGTAGTATTCTTGGGAGATAAGCTCAGGACCCGAGGACCACGCCCCATGCGTTTTCGCCCCCAGTACGCCCTGATGGCCGTACTCGCACTTGTACTTACCGCCTGCGGCAATGGCCCGGTGAAGCGCGTCTCTGAACCTGCCGCCAGCATCCAGCAGCTGAGCGTCGGCAATGACGGCAACTGGGAAGTGGAACTGCGCCTGCGCAACTACAGCTCCATGCCGATGCGCTTTGACAACGTGTCGCTGGCGGTGAAGGTTGGCGATGAAGCCGCCGGCACGCTCAGCGCCAGCCCGGCGCTGTCGATCGGCCCGGAATCGGCCGACGTCATCAAGGTCCACCTGCAGCCCTCGTCTTCGGCACGCATCGTCGTGGCCGATGCCCTAGCCGGTGGCCGCTCGCTGTTCTACGAACTGGAAGGCAGCGTCAGCGCCACCCCGGAAGAAAAGAAGCAACGCAGTTTCGACATCAAATCGCGCAACAGCCTCAACCAGGCCCCGGGCCTGCCCGGCGTGCTGCGCTGATCCCCCACCCGTTCCCGCATTGTTCGAGAGCCGCCTGATGAGCAACTACAAAGCCCCTGTTACCGATCTCCGTTTCGCCCTGCACGACGTCTTGAAGGCCGAGTCCCTGTTTGCATCGATGGGTTTCGAAGACGCCAGCGCCGATCTGATCGACGCGGTACTGGAAGAAGCCGGCCGTTTCAGCACCAGCGTGCTGGCCCCGCTCAATGCGATCGGCGACCAGACCGGCTGCAAGCTCGACAAGGCCACCAACGAAGTCACCACCGCACCGGGCTTCAAGGAAGCCTATGCGCAGTTCGTCGAAGGTGGCTGGACCGGCCTGACCGCATCGCCGGACTTCGGCGGCCAGGGCATGCCGGAAACCATGGGCATGGCATTGAGCGAAATGGTGTCCTCGGCCAACTTGGCCTGGAGCCTGTTCCCGATGCTGTCGCACGGTGCGGTTGAAGCGCTCAAGCACTACGGCGAAGACTGGCAGAAGGAAGCCTTCCTCAAGCCGCTGGTGGCCGGCAACTGGACCGGCACCATGTGCCTGACCGAGCCGCACGCCGGCACCGACCTGGGCCTGCTCAAGACCCGCGCCGAGCCGAACGCCGACGGCAGCTATTCGATCACCGGCACCAAGATATTCATCACCGCCGGCGAGCATGACCTCGCCGACAACATCGTGCACCTGGTGTTGGCCAAGCTGCCCGACGCACCGGCCGGCCCGAAGGGCATCTCGCTGTTCGTCACCCCGAAGTACAAGGTCGACCGCGACGGCAAGCAGGGCGAGCGCAACGAACTGCATTGCGGCGCGCTGGAGCACAAGATGGGCATCCATGGTTCGTCCACCTGCGTGATGAACTTCGACGGCGCCCAGGGCTACCTCGTCGGCCAGCCGCACAAGGGCCTGCAGGCGATGTTCGTGATGATGAACTCCGCCCGCCTTGGCGTTGGCGTGCAGGGCCTGGCGCAGTCCGAGCGTGCCTACCAGGGCGCACTGGCCTATGCCCGCGAGCGCCTGCAGTCACGCGCACCCAAGGGTGCCGTGCAGCCGGACAAGCCGGCCGATCCGATCATCGCCCAGCCCGATGTGCGCCGCATGCTGCTGACCACCAAGGCACTGACCGAAGGTGGCCGCCTGCTCGCCGCACACGCTTACACCCAGCTCGATGCCGCACACAGCAGCGCCGATGCGCAGGCACGCGCCGACGCCGACACGCTGGTCAGCTTCCTCACCCCCATCGTCAAGGCCTGCCTGACCGAGTGGAGCATCGAAGCGACCTACAACGGCCAGCAGGTGTTCGGCGGCCACGGCTACATCGCCGAGCACGGCATGGAGCAGTACGCCCGCGACGCCCGCATCACCACCTTGTACGAAGGCACCACCGGCATCCAGGCGCTGGACCTGATCGGCCGCAAGACCGCCGCCTCGCAGGGCGCCGGCCTGAAGCTGTTCCTGGCCGAGATCGAGCAGTTCATCGCCGCCAATGCCAGCAACCCAGCCGTCGCCGAGTTCCTGCCGGTGTTGGGCGGCAAGGCCAAGGAATGGGGCAAGCTGACCATTGACGTACTGCAGCGCGCCGCCGCCAACCCGGAAGAACTGGGCGCGGCCAGCTGGGATTACCTGTTCTACAGCGGCTACGTCGCCGTCGCCTACTGGTGGGCACGCTCGGTGGTCGCCGCGCAGGCTTCCAGCCACCCGGAAGCCTTCAAGCAGGCCAAGCTGGAAACCGCCCGTTTCTACTACGCCCGCATCCTGCCGCGCACCCTGAGCCACGCCGCCGGCATCGCCGCTGGTGCCGACTCGCTGATGGACATGGATTCGGTCCGCTTCGGCGACTGATCCAATAGCAAAAGCAGGGCAAAGCTCCCCTCATCCGCCCCTTCGGGGCACCTTCTCCCGCAAGCGGGAGAAGGGAGCGATCAAGCTGCCTGCGATCTGCAAGCCCTTCTCCCGCACGCGGAAGAAGGGAACCATCAGGAATGCCTGCGACCCTGAAGCCCCTCTCCCGCCCGCGGGAGAGGGGTTGGGCTGAGGGCAGCTCTTGCTTCGAGCCCCCTCCCTTGCGCCGAAGGCGGAGGGGAGGGCTGGGGAGGGGTAAGCTCTCAGGCGTCCGAGACACCCCTAGCTTCGCGGCTGACGCCGCTCCCACAAAACCGCCGGCCGCCACCCGCCTTTACACAAACTGTCACGCATCGTGTATAAGCTGTTAACCCGATGGAGACAGACACTACACCGCGTAGTCTGATCGATACCGGAGCCGGGACTTCCGCTCCGACAGACGGGTTTTCACTTCCGCCCTCCCTGCACCGCCTCGGTTCCGTGCGACTGCTGTCGCTGGATGCGCATGGCCGCGTGCTGGACTGGATCAACTGGCAGGACGCTGCCTGCCTGTATGCCCGCGGCGCCGTTGCCTGGACCATGGGTGATCCCTGCCTGCACGTACACGGCGCAATATCGCGGCTGACCGGCCTGCGCAGCGGCATGGACCTGCACCCGATCATCGCTTCGCGCGGCCACGCCCGCTCGCGCGCGATCGACCCCACGCCCAACCTCACCAATCCCGCGCTGTTCGCCCGCGATGCCCAGCTCTGCCTGTATTGCGGCCAGCACTTCAGCCGCCCGCAGCTGACCCGCGACCACGTCCTGCCGGTCTCCAAGGGCGGCAAGGACACCTGGGAGAACGTGGTCAGCGCCTGCTTCCACTGCAACTCGCGCAAGAGCAACCGCACCCCGGCGCAGGCCAACATGCCGCTGCTGGCAGTGCCGTACCGGCCCAGTTGGATCGAGCACCTGATCCTGTCCAACCGCAACATCCTCGCCGACCAGATGGCCTTCCTGAAGTCGCAGCTGCCGCGCAAAGCCCTGCAGCGCGGGCTTTGAGCTCCGCACCGCTGCCACGCGTATTCATGCGAAACTGCCATCCAGACTGAACACGGCCTTCAGCTTGGTGCCAAACCACCTCATCCGGCACTCATTGATGATGTGCTTTGCTTGCCCCACCCTCTCCGGACGGGGAAAATACCGTTTCGAGTGAAACGCGAAGACCATGATCGACTCTGCCAGCTATCCGCGCCTGTCGCGCATCAAGACTCCCGATGACCTGCGTCTGTTCGACGAGAGCGAACTGGGGGCCATCGCCGGCGAGTTGCGCGCCTACCTGATCGAATCGGTGGGCAAGAGCGGCGGTCACTTCGCAGCTGGCCTTGGTGTGATCGAGCTTACCGTCGCCCTGCACTATCTGTATGACACACCGGTCGACCAGCTGGTGTGGGACGTGGGCCACCAGACCTACCCGCACAAGATCCTCACCGGTCGTCGCGACAGCATCCACACCGTCAAGCAGAAGGACGGCGTTGCGCCGTTCCCCAAGCGCGAGGAAAGCGAGTTCGACACCTTCGGCGTCGGCCACTCCTCGACCTCGATCTCCGCCGCACTGGGCATGGCCATCGCGCGCCAGCGCCAGGGCGATGACCGCAAGGTGATCGCGGTGATCGGCGACGGCGCGATGACTGCCGGCATGGCCTTCGAAGCGCTGGCCCACGCCGGTGGCATGGACGACGAGCCGAACGTGCTGGTCATCCTCAACGACAACAACATGTCCATCTCCGAAGCCGTCGGTGGACTGACCAAGATGCTGGGCCGGGCAACCGCCAGCCGCACGCTCAACGCCCTGCGCGAGAGCGGCAAGAAGATCCTCGGCGACAAGCGCCACAGCCCGCCTGCGCGCTTCGTGAAGCGCTGGGAAGAACAGTGGAAAGGCATGTTCGTGCCCTCCACCGCCTTCGAGCAGATGGGCTTCCATTACACCGGCCCGATCGATGGCCATGACCTGCCGCTGCTGGTGTCGACCCTCAAGCACCTGAAGGATGCCAAGGGCCCGCACCTGCTGCACATCATGACCACCAAGGGCAAGGGCTACGAGCCGGCCGAGGACGACCAGATCGGCTACCACGCCGTCGGCCCGTTCGATCCCAGCAAGGGCCTGCCGGAAAAGGGCGCGCCCAAGAAGCCGACCTACACCGACATCTTCGGCAACTGGCTGTGTGATGCCGCCGCCGCCGAGCCGCAGTTGCTGGCGATCACCCCGGCCATGCGCG
The DNA here is from genome assembly GCF_056856655.1 of Stenotrophomonas sp. STEN033. NCBI lineage: Bacteria > Pseudomonadati > Pseudomonadota > Gammaproteobacteria > Lysobacterales > Lysobacteraceae > Stenotrophomonas > Stenotrophomonas sp. STEN033. The sequence continues at coordinate 53,882 of NZ_JBXFWM010000001.1, read as the reverse complement.
AAGGCTCCGGGCTGGTGCGTTTCAGCAAGGAATACCCGGAACGTTACTTCGACGTCGCCATCGCCGAACAACATGCGGTGACGCTGGCTGCCGGCATGGCCACGCAGGGCGCCAAGCCCGTGGTCGCCATCTACTCCACCTTCCTGCAGCGCGCTTATGACCAGCTGGTGCATGACGTCGCCACCCAGGATCTGGACGTGCTGTTCGCCATCGACCGTGCCGGCGTTGTCGGCCCGGACGGTGCCACCCACGCCGGCAACCTCGACCTGAGCTACCTGCGCTGTGTGCCGAACATGGTGGTGATGGCACCGGGCGATGAAGCCGAGTGCCGGCAGATGCTCAGCACCGGCCTGCAGTACAAGGGCCCGGCAGCGGTGCGCTACCCGCGCGGCACTGGCCCCGGCGCTGCCGTTGGCACCGATCTGTCCACGCTGGAAATCGGCAAGGCACAGCTGCGCTTGCAGGGCAGCCGCCTGGCCATCCTGGCCTTCGGCGCGGCCGTACCGGCGGCAGAGCAGGTTGGCCGCGAGCTGGGCCTGAGCGTGGTCAACATGCGTTTCATCAAGCCGCTGGACAAGGCGATGCTGCTGGAATTGGCACGCAGCCACGACGGCTTCGTTACCGTCGAGGACAACGTGGTTGCCGGCGGTGCCGGTTCCGGCGTGTCCGAACTGCTCAACGCCGAAGCCGTGGTGATGCCGATGCTGCACCTGGGCTTGCCGGACAGCTACCAGCACCATGCCAGCCGAGAAGACCTGCTGGCCGAAGCAGGGATTGACGCCGCCGGCATCCGCGCAGCGATCCTGAAGCGCTGGCCGAAGCTGCAGGACAGCACGGCACCGTTGAGTGCGGCTAGCTGAGCTGGATCCCAATTTGTGAGTATCCCGAAATCCGATGCCAGCCCCCTGGCATCGGATTTTTCTTTTGTGGGAGCGGCGTAAGCCGCGAAGCAAAAGCACCATCCGGCGATACGAAAACTGGCTGCTCGAACTATCCCAGCTTCGCGGCTTACGCCGCCCCCTTAAACCAGCAACATGGTAGCCCGGGTAAGCGCAGCGCACCCGGGAAAGTCATTCTCCAGCGGCCGCTTAGATCACCGCGAGCAGCCCCGGGTGCGCTCCCGCTTACCCGGGCTACTTGGTGCTCGCCGCCCTTGCATCAGCTCCGCACTGCCATTGCAGCACTGCTCCTCAGGGCGACTCAATCTCATACCCACGCGCCTGCAGTGCCGCCAGATAGCCATCCGCTTCCAGCAAGCGATCCACCGGCAGCATCGCGAACGTCTCTTCGTTGCGCTGCACGGCAGCCTCCGCAATCGACAGCCAATGCTGGCGCACTCCCGCCTTCAGATCACCGAAGCCGCGATTGCGCACGAAGCCCGACTGCGTGATCGCCTGCATGCAGGCCGCACCCGCGTCCTCATAGGGTGAGCGTCGCAACGCCTCCACATCACCCATTGCCCAGGCATTCGCACGCTCGACCAAGGTCGGCAGATCGTTCTCAACCAAGTCCACGGTCCGTTCGAGGCACACCGCATCATCCATGCCGCCCTCGCGGAACTCGCGGACCGCGGCCTTCGGGTCCTCGATCTTGATCTTCCAACTCGTTGGCGTCGGCGTGATTCCCGCCGCCTTCGCAGCAGCTTCCACCACCGGCCAGACCACAGGTTTCTGACCGAGGCCGATGGATTTCATCGCGGCCGCCTGCAGCTCAGCAGCGGCGAACATCGGCCGCTTGCGCTCGATCCCGCCGTCGCGCGGCAGGTAACGCTGCTTCATCGCATGCCAGCGCGCATACAGCGGCGGCGCCAGCACATCGACCAGCTCCGCGCCGTCTTCGTTACGCATCACCTTCCAGACCGATGGCGCCAACGCCAGCTTGCCGAAGAATCCCACGTCGGCGTCAAACACCACACCGGGTGACAGCAACACCTGCCCCGAGCGCGCAATCACCGCACGTACTTCCTCGGCGCGCCAATCAATCTGGTTGGGCAAGGGCGACACCGTGCCCAGGATCCAAAGCACATGCCCGTCCTTGCTGACCCGCCACAAGCCCGGTCCGTGCTGCACGCCATGGACGACGACCGCCTCCATATCGCGGATCGGCGCCGCTGCCGTGCCTGCTGGCGTTTCCACTTCCTGCGCCGAAACCCCTCCTGCAAGCAAGCACATCAACAGACAGCAACCACGCAAGCTGCGCACCAACGACATACCTGTCTTCCTTGGGACGATCTGGTTGGCGACATTAGCCATTTCGTTGCATCGATGCGTTAGAACATCGTTCTTCAAGTGCATTGAATTGCCAGCCAACCACGTAGTGCCGAGCCATGCTCGGCAGAGGCTTTACCGGGAACGCTCCCTGCCGAGCTTGGCTCGGCACTACCAATCCCTGGAATTCGAGTACCTCACCATCAGTTGGAACCCGCAGGCGCTCCGCCAGCCCCGCCTCCCTTGCAGCCAGCAGCAACGCCTGCCGGCTCACCGGGCAATGGCTCAGCGCCTCCAGATGGTTGGCAACAACAACGCCGTCGGCAATGCGCGCAAACGCCAACGCTTCTTCCAAGCCCATGATGATCTCGCCGCCAAGATCAAACCGCGCGCCGCCGGCGGGGATCACGCAGACATCCGGCTGCTGCGTGCGCACGAAGTCTTCGATGGCGGGTGTAAGCACGGTGTCGCCAGACAGATACAGACGAGGCTCGCCAGGCATCTCGATCAGATAACCGACGCCGTGCTCCATGAAACGTCCGATCACACCGCGACCATGCATGCAGGGCATAGTGCGAATGCTTCCACCCAGGAAAGGACTGGTGAGTTCATGCGCCTCCGGCAAGGGCTGCACGTTCAAGCCGCGCGCCGCCAGATGTACGGCATCATGCGACGTGCAGATCACCGGAATGCGCCGCTCACGTAGCCAGCGCTTGCCCGCACGGTCCAGATGATCGAAATGACCTTTCTGGCAGTGGGTGATCAGGCAATGGGTGACCGACTGCAGCGCCGGCTCGGCTTCCGCTGGCAGATCCACCAGCGGGTTGCGCCGCAGACCGGCGAGCACCCGCAGCGGCGGCAACACCGCCCTGCCCGCCAGCATCGGATCGACCAGGATCCGATGCGGACCGATTTCGACAATGATCGTGGCATTGCGGAGCTGCTGGATTTTCATGGCTTGGCCGTTGGAAGGAGGCCCCCATGGTGAGCCGACGACGCCTGATCGATAATGGCAAGAATCGCCATGTTCCACTCAATTCCGGCCATGCCAAGAACCTGCCAGATCGGCCTCCTGCTCTATCCCGGCTGCATGCCTGCCGGCCTGCTTGGCTTTGCCGATCTGCTGCACGCAGCCAATCGCCGCACAGGACAGCCACTGTTCCAAACCCGCTTCGTCGGCTTGAAAGCCGGGCCGGTCATCTGCAGCCAAGGTCTGGAAATGCAGGCCCATGGCAGCGTCGATGACCCGCTTCTCGATGCCGTGCTCGTCCCCGGGTTCTGGGCCGAATCCGCCAGCGAGGTGGAAGCCACGCTGCACAACAACGCTGCACTGATACGGGCGCTTGCGCGACTTCCCAAGCGCTCGCAGCTGTGGAGCTACTGCGTAGGCGTCAGCCTCGCTGCAGCCAGTGGGCGCCTGGACGGACAAGCCGCCACCGCCACCTGGTGGCTGCTCGACACGTTGCGCCAGCGCCATCCGAAGATACGCTGGCGGGCAGAGAGCACCTGCATCCATGCAACGCGACACGCCACCGCAAGCGGCGTCAGCGGCTACCTGCCTATTGCACAGCATCTGATCGAACAGACAGTCAGCCCCGCCATCGTGCAGGATCTGGTCAAGCTGATGGTGCTGCCAAGGCCTGCACAAACGCACGATGCATTCCAGTCGCTGAGCCTCATCCAGCAACCCAGCACCTTGCTGCGCAAACTGCATGCGTCGGTTGATGCATTGCCTGCGGACCAGTTGACCGTGGACAAGCTCGCAGACCTGCTGGACATCTCCGGCCGCACACTTGCGCGCAAGGTGAAGGACGAAACCGGCTGGGCCGCAGCAGCATATTTGCGCCGCATCAAACTGGCGCAGGTAGCCGAGCGCCTGACGCTGACCTCGGCACCGCTTTCAACAATCAGCCACGAACTTGGATTCAGCAGCGACTCGAACCTGCAGCGGATGTTCAAGGCACTGACCCAACTGACACCCCTGCAGTACCGGCAGCAGTTCTCTCGCTAGCCTTGCCTGCAGATCGGGTACGCCCCTTCCAGGCATGAGATTCACACAGCGGCTTACTGCAGGCCTAGCGCTGCGCGCTGCTGCCTATCCCTTCTGACGCCAGGCAGGCTGCCACGCGTTCACCGAGCAGTGTTACCAACACAGGATCCATGAATCGATAGTCGTCAGGAATATCCAGGCAATGCAGACGTTTATGTTCCAACAGGCGCGTGAACGTTGCGCGCATGCGGTCGCGATGCTTGGCTTCCATCACGAGAATGACATCAGCCCAGCGGATATCCGCCGGACTGATGGTTCTGCGTGCATGCGGGCTGGTGCCTGCGGAGCGCGCTTCATATCCCGCCCGCACCTTCCACACCGCTTCGGCTGTGGGACTGCGCAGCTGGTTGCGACTACAAACAAACAGCAGGCGCATCATGACTCATCCAAAAGCAGTTGCCGCCACGTCCGTACCGGATACGGAAAACCGAGCTGCTTCGCCCGCAGGCATTTCACACTGCGGATGTACATCAGCTTCCAATTCTTTTCGAACTTGAATTTTGGCGTCTGGGCGAGGCGATCGCCGCCATGATTGCGCGCCTGGAAACGCCTCCAGCCGCGTGTTCTATCAGTGTCCATCATCATCTCTCGTAAGTACCGGGTTCAGCAGCCGCGGCGGTACGAGTTGCGCGCATGATAATGAAAATTGCCGATGACAGCGATAATCCCAATAAAACATCGGACCATCGTCTGGCAGCAAGACTTGCTTCCGTACGCGGATGTCGCTGAAAAAATGATCCCGACTTGGGCTTTCTACAGGTAGCGCACCACCATCGTGCCGAACAGGCGGCACAACAGCATCGTCATGGCAAACGCAGCGGCGAAGGAAAACAGCCAGTTGGTCTCCGCCGTCAGCACAAGTTTCGCTCCAGCATCCAATAGTCCCGCATCCCGGCGCCGCATCTGTCGTGACAGCAACAGCATCGACAGCAGGCTCAACGACAGCAGCGGCAACCATGCAAACAACAACATGGACAGGCTTCCGGCCGACGCCCTGCCCGCACTGTTGCGCGCAAGAAAGCCACTGATCGCCAGCTGATTGTCGTAAGGCAGAAAGATGAACAACAGCGTTGCCATACCCGTGAGCAGGAAGCCCGCATGCCGCGCACGCAATTGCCACGGCCAGCGTATAACGGGCGGCGCATCGGTTCGCACCGCTCCGAACCTCATCATCCTGTCGTCCAAGCCAACGCCCCCATGACCGCGCCTGCGCTCGATGTGCCAGAACCAGCGATAAAGCCCGCGCTGCAGCAGCAGCAACATGACCGAAGCCATGAACACCACCAGCACGATATTGAAGGCAACGGCTCCCGCATTCCGTTCGGTCGAGCCGCGCAACAGCGCGATGCCGATCCAGCCACCAAACAGCACCGTCCAACCAACCAGGAACAAGCCAACGATCATCAGCCAACGGCGCCAGCGCGGACCACGCAACCATGCGGGCGCCTGCTGCTCGACCGCGCTGGACGAACCATTCTCTACGCTGATGGGCTGATCCGGGCGGGGTGGTAGCTTCGACATTGCCGCATCCTCGTACATGCCAGCCTGAGCTGCAAATCCAGATTGCAAGGAAGGGCAATTCTCTCGCCTGACCCGATGAGCATCGGGGTTGCGGAATGCTCTCACAGCAGCGCTAGCGGCAATCCGCCCCACGCTCGGGAACTCACGTTCGTCAGCCAGGGCGCGACCCAAGCACAAGGAAAGCACCGACGGTGGCCTGCACCTCGGGAAAGCACCGCTCCGAAAGCCCCACCAGGGTGGGGCTATCTGAAGCGGAAATCAGCCCTTGGCCGACAACGGCAATGTCGGCAGCGCAAGCGTCTGCAGAACAGGGCTCATGGCAGGCTTGGGAAGCACGGGCAAGGGCTGCATTGCCGCATTTCCCACGCACCATTGCAGGCATACGGCATAACGGACTTCACAGTCAGCGGCACCGCTTTCCACGCACCGATAGTAGCCAGGCAGGCATGTCGGGCAGTTGGGCTGCGCTTCGGCCTTCGCCGGAATCAAAGCAAGTGCCAGCATGGAAGCCGCCAGCCCGGTACCAGCCAACACAGAAGTGAACTTCATCATTCGTGTCTCCTGATCACGCTTCATCAATGAAGCCCGGCCATGGTAGGAGGGCCTCGCGACACAAAACGAGCAGTCAATGGCAGTTCCCAACGGATCACGCTTCCTCACAGCAACCCAAACCGGGGTCAGAGTGAGGTTTCCCTTGCCTCGCCTCCATCGCCACGCCGAGGCAGGCGATACGCGGCAACGCCCTGTGCATCGATCCAGTGCCGGCATTCACCCGAGTGTCGTATCGCTTCCTATACCCAACTGCCCTGCACCCGCAGCCACGCCGCGTCGTCGCTTTCTGGCGCCATCAACTCAAAGCCCGACCACACAAAGCCCGGCGCGACCATGCAACTGACCAGTGCATGCGAACCCAGCGGTCGCGCGGCCTGCCATACGCCCTTGGGTACGATCGCCAGCGACTGCCGCCCATTGCCAACAGCGCCCAGTTCGATCTGCTGCATCGGCGAGCTGCCCCCTTCCCAGAGCAACAGCTGTAGCGGCTCTCCTGCCTGCCATTGCCACACCTCCTCCGCATCGATGCGATGCCAGGCACTACCCAGCCCTGCACCGAGCAGATAGTGGATGGCCGTCAACGCCGGGCGCGCCAAACCATCAACAAGGATATGTTGCGGCGATTCATGAAAACGGCGGAAGTACCCGCCCTCCGGATGAGGCAATAGCTGCAACTGCGCCACCAATGTATCGACTTCGCTCATCACCCGCTGCCTCCTGGTCAGATGTGTTTGCGCAACACCGCAACCCCACTGCATTACCCGAACCCCAACATCATTACTTCCCCTGTGGTGGGTTGTCGCGACGAAACAGCTCCCATTCCTCGACCTGTGAGCCATCTGGCAAGTGGCACATGCCGTACTCACCACCTTCTACATTCTTTTTGATTTCAACTTTCCCGCCCTTCTTCAAACAATGCTCGGACGCCGGATTGGCCATGCCCACACGGTGCGGGGCAACCTCGTTCTTTGAGCCATCCTTCGAGGTGCAGGCAGCCAAACCTAACAAGGACACAATTGCGATGCAGCGGATCAAGGAAAAGGACATACAAGACTCCCGGGCGACTGCCCATCGTGGCGATCATCAACAGGCTAGCAAGAGGACCCGAAACCCGCGTGCATGAGCGAAACGACGCACTGACGCACTACCTATGTATGGGTTATGCAAGCCGACTTTGGCCTGTAGGCACCTGCTAGCGAGAGCGCATGGGCCAGGTTCTCCATGCGCAGTGCCACCGATTTCTTCGGGGTGCTACGATCCGCCCCATCCAATACCGATGCCATGTATGTCTGCTCTACCGCTTCTCCCAAGCCTCGCGCCTGGACGCTACCGCCATTTCAAAGGCGGCGAATACGAAGTTGTCGGCCTCGCCCGGAGCAGCGAAACATTGGAAGCAGTGGTGCTATACAAGCCCCTGTATGGCGACCAGGGCCTGTGGGTCAGGCCGTATGCCATGTTCGTTGAACAGGTCACCGTCGAAGGAGTGTCCCAGCCAAGGTTCGCTTACCAAGGCTGACGGCTCCATGCGCCACGGCGCAGGAAGCAAACCACGTGCACAACGAACAAGGGCCTGCGCAACGAAGCGCAAGCCCTTGTTCGTATTGCAGTAGTCGGCGGGACGGCCGGATTTGAACCGACGACCCTCTGCCCCCAGGCATTGGCACTGACCGAGCCAAACCTTTGGAAACACTAGCAAAATGGGGGTAGTTATCTTGCGCGAAATTGGCTAGAGCAGGCCTATGTGTATCAATGGGTTGCGCAACGATAGGGTGCAGCCTGCACAACCTCTTCAGCGTCCGATCGAGCGGCCCCGGCCTCGGACTTGGCCCTCGCCCCATCACCAAGCCGCAATGCTGGAGCGGAGCCGGGAAATGATGCTTGCGCTAAATTCAGCGAGTGCTGAAAGAAGACGTGCCTCTCCAGCACCCGCCTCACGAAAACACTTTCTCAGCGAGGCGACTAAACAGCCACCTCCGGACGCTCTTAGCACACCGTAATAGAATCTTCCGCAGGGGTCATGCCGTAAACTGGCTCATACCCGACAAGCACAGTCTGTGACGTAGATACGCCTCCTGGCATGGACACTGTCGCCGTTTTGTAAACAGGCTTATAGCCAAGCACTCCCTGCTCCAAGCCCCCTCCCATTCCCTCGCCGCACATGCCGCCACCGCCAATACCGCCGCCTACAACACTAGCCGAATGCGGCCACCTTTCGTTGGCCTCTTCTTGGAATGTCTTACCACAAGGCTTTATAAAGGGAACGCTGTACAAACCGCCAGCTAGACCAATAATCGGGAGTTTGGCCGTATATCTGACCACCCCCGAGACCTCAACATCCCTGCCATACCTACTTCCGAAATCATCTTGCAGCGCTCCACCGACATCACCTGCGACGTCCCTAATATCAATCCCCGGGTACGTTACATCGAAGTAAACCCCTTAAATTATGTTACACGCAATAGCCATTCCCGAGACCAGCCCCAGAGAAAGCAAAAGCGATTTTTTCAAGGATCTTCCAGCTCTCATCATCAACCTCCATTGTTGTTTGAAGATGCGGCTGTGGTGACGAACTTTTCGTAACCTGGGCGTACATGAGCGCTCTGAACGAGCAATTGAGTTCCGGCAAAGCTCTTCCACATTTGCTCGGCCATGAGATTTGCGACAAGCACCTGCTCGGGCTTTATCTGTTGCTGCGCGATGTAGCTCTGCACAAAACCGGCATGATCACCAGCACGAGCCTGCAACTGGTAATAGACCAGCGACATCACCGGATCACGATAATTCGGATAAGCAGAGAAAATATCGCCCCCCATCTTCAGCGAGTAGACAGACCCTGTAGCCGCACCCTGATGCAGAAGCTCTAGGATCTGCGCTCGGTTGCCTGGTTGTTTGGCCAACGTCTGAGCGTAAACACTCATGGCTGTGACATTTCCGGAATCCGCAAGTCGCCTCAGCTCCACCGGGGGAATCGAATGCAGATATTCATACACGTCAGGTCCGGGATAGCCGCGAGAATTGAACCAAGCTGCATCCTCTTCGTTCGCGGCGTCTCCGGGCCTCGCCGAATTCCATTCGTAGCCCTTTTCCAGCTTAGCTCTTACGCCGCCGGCCCCAGGAGACAAGGGGGCAGAATTTCTTCTACTAGCCGCACTCGAATCGATAGCGGCTATCTCTGCTGCTCCCGGATCTACACCTTTCCTTGCCACATCATCCTGGATTGATTCCCCTACTGACGTGCCGCCTCGATTGACGAAAAACGCTATCCCCGCGCCTACTGCGATTACCACCACAAGAAAGAACCACTTACCTACGCCACTCATTGGCCATCACCTCCCTAGAAAGTAAGTGCTGCTCCAGAATCTATATAAAACTCAACGCAAATGTCAAAACCCAAAACTCTCCCGCTTCGTAACAAATAAGTATCCATAGCATGCCGCGGTCATGTGTTCGTAGTACGGGTGCCGCTTGTCATCGACGATGGCGTACCGCGCCGGCGGGTCGCCCAGGGCCGGGTTGAGTCAAGCATGCACGTGCTAGGACTTGATGTTAATGATCGCCAAGACGCGGTCAGCAGCGGCAATCGAAGGCTGTTGGGCGTACGCGAAGGCCCAGGGCGCGGATATCTGCACGCCTAAATGGGTGCCACTCAGTTGATTCAAATCCACATCCAACAAACGCTTGCCCTCAGAAGGAGCGGACAAGGCAGAATGTGTGAAACAACTTGGAAGCGATCAATGTAACTATCGGCCCCTGCAAAGTTTGCTCAACGCCTGGCACTGTCATTGGGGGCGATCGTAACTCATACATTCCTACTGCCCGCGATGCCAGACATTACGAATGTAGCGGGATGGCAGAAATGCTGTTGGACGGCGTCAATCGGTCTTCCCGGAGAACGTTATCCGGACGTCTTCGTCGATACTGGAACGAGACGGGCCGCCCCCTTACCATTACCAAAGAGTTGATCTCCACACTGGAGAACCCAACAATGCTCAGCGTACCCGACAAGCAAAATGCACTGCTTCAGGACGTCGCTAAGAGGTCGACTTATCCTGGCGAATCTGTGGAGCTAACGGAACGTGATGGCGTAGTCTTCGATGCATCGCATCGTGACGAGCTCCGCTATCACCTAGAAACGTTGATTGAACGCGAGTTATTGAAAGCCACGCGCGGAAAGTACAATGCGTCGGCGAAAGGCTGGGACTACATGGAGCACCTAACCAATCCCACTAACGGAAATCGCTCTGACTTTTTTGTTGCCATGGCATTCAAGGACGAGCTCGCAGCCGCATGGAAGGATGGCATTCAGCCCGGTGCGATGGATGCAGGTTATGTCGCAAAGCGCGTGGACACTGACCCCCACAACGGGAGAATAGATGACCGCATCCTGGCTGGAATTCGCTCAAGCTATGGAGTGATTGCGGATGTGACAACTCAGAACGCGGGCGCTTATTTTGAAGCTGGTTTTGCCATTGGTCTCGGCCGACCAGTTGTGTGGACGGTACGCAAAGATGAGGTGACAAAACTTCACTTCGATACTAGGCAGTTCATCCATCTCGTTTGGGAAGACGAACCTGATTTACGCAACAAATTGTCGCTACATTTTCAGGCAGTCTTCGGCCGCGGCCCGGCATCGAGCACGTAACTACCCCAAACCATCGTAGCGGATCGAGCTATGCAGCGACCAGATGCTCGTCGAAGGGGTGCCTCTTGTCATCGAAGATCGCGTATAGCGCCTGCAGGTTCTCCGGGTCTGGGTTTAGCCAGGCCTCGATGTGCTCGGGCTTGATGTTGATGATCGTCCGGTCATGGCCTGCGGCAGCGACCCAGGTTCGGGCTCGCCGGTGATGGCCGCAAAGCTTAGGAGATCCGGCTCCTTCCCCTTCGGATCGGTCCAGTGCGACCACAAGCACGCCACCAGCATCAGCTCTCCGTTGCGCGGGGTGAATTGGATCACCCGGTTATGCCCGTTTTCGTTGCCGCGATAATGGACGAATAGTGGACACTTAGTGACCACAACGAAAAAGGGCTCACGACGAATGCCGTAAGCCCTTGTTCTTAAATCAGTAATTGGTCGGGACGGCCGGATTTGAACCGACGACCCTCTGCCCCCCAGGCAGATGCGCTACCAGGCTGCGCTACGCCCCGATCGTTACTGCTTTCGCCTTGCGGCGAGCCGGTGATTATACCGGTTTTCACACAAAAAAGTTCAGCGACGGAGCAGTTGCAGTACTTCTTCCAGCTCCATGCGCACCTGCTTGATGATCTGGTTGCTCAGCGCCGACTCTTCGCGGGCGCCCTCGCCTTCCAGTCGCAGGCGGGCGCCACCGATGGTGTAGCCCTGTTCGTACAGCAGGCCGCGGATCTGCCGGACCATCAGCACGTCATGGCGCTGATAGTAACGACGGTTGCCACGGCGCTTGGCCGGCTCAAGGCTGGGAAACTCGGTTTCCCAGTAGCGCAGCACGTGCGGCTTGACGTCGCACAGCTCGCTCACCTCACCAATGGTGAAGTAGCGCTTGGCCGGAATCGGCGGAAGTTCGCGGTTACTGCCCGGATCCAGCATATGCCTCCACCCGCTCCTTGAGCTTCTGGCCCGGACGGAAGGTGACTACCGTACGGGCGGAAATCGGAATTTCCTCGCCGGTCTTGGGGTTGCGACCCGGGCGCTGGTTCTTGCGCCGCAGATCGAAATTGCCGAAGCCCGACAGCTTCACCTGACGTCCCTGTTGCAATGCATCGCGCAACACATCGAAAAACGCGTCGACAAACTCCTTGGCCTCACGCTTGTTCAGACCGACTTCGTCAAACAAACGATCCGCCATCTCCGCCTTGGTCAATGCCATGCCTGCTCCCTGTATCCCGCCTCAGCCACGGATCTTTGCGCCGTGCCCGTGATCAATCGCCGCCACCACATTGGTGACTACGGCTTCCACGTCACGGTCCGTCAGGGTGCGCGACTTGTCCTGCAAAATCAAGCCCATAGCCAAACTCTTGAAGCCTGGCTCGACGCCCTGGCCGACATACCGGTCGAACAGTGCGACATCGCGCAGCAGCTCGCCGCCGGCGCCGCGGATGGTGGCGGACAGCTCGGCCCAGCTGACTGATTCAGCTACGACCACGGCCAGGTCACGGCGCACGGCCGGGAAGCGCGACAGTTCGTTGGAACGCGGCAGCGAACGCGCCGCCAGCGGTGCCAGGTCCAGCTCGAAGCCGTACACGTCCACGTCCACTTCCATGGCCTTGGTCAGGCGCGGATGCAACTGGCCGATCCAGCCGATGCACTGGCCGTCGCGCCAGATATCGGCCGAACGCGCCGGATGCGCGTAAGGACGCTGCGAGGCGCGGAACTCCAGCACCGCACCGGAGGCGGCAGCCAGCGATTCCAGGTCACCCTTGAGGTCGTGGAAATCAACCTTGCGCGCTTTTTCGCCCCACTGCAGGGTGGCGGCATCGCCACACACCGCAGCGGCAACACGCACGGTTTCCTTGGGTGCGGGCTTGCCCTCCCCGGCCTGCGCCTCGAACACGCGGCCAAGTTCGAACAGGCGCACGCGACCAGCCTGACGGGCAACGTTGCGGCCCAGCGTGGCCACCAGACCCGGCAGCAGCAACGGGCGCATCACTGCCAGCTCGGCCGACAGCGGGTTGGCCAGCGCAACCAGTCCCTCGTCCTGCTGCCACTGCTTCAACAGCTCGGCATCGACGAAGGCGAAGTTGATGGTCTCCAGCATTTCGCGGGCCACCAGCTGGCGGCGCACACTGAGGTCATCCAGACGGGTTTCGCTGGGCATGGCGATGCGTGCAGCGCCGCCCGGCAAGGTGGTCGGGATCGACTCGTAGCCATGGATACGGGCCAGTTCCTCGATCAGGTCTTCTTCGATGGCGATGTCGAAACGACGGCTCGGACCGGTAACGGTCCAGCCATCGGCAACCGCCTCGACCTGCATGCCGAGCGCGCGCAGGATGCGCTCCACTTCGGCGTCTTCAATCTGGATGCCCAGCACGCGCAGGATGCGGGCGCGGCGCAGCTGGATGTTGGCGGCGACCGGCAGGTCGGCCTCGCGCACGGCCTCGGTGACCGGCGCCGGCGTGCCGCCGGCCAGGTCCAGCACCAACTGGGTGGCGTATTCGATGGCAACGTGCGGCAGCTGCGGATCAACGCCACGCTCGAAGCGGTGGCCGGCGTCGGTGTGCAGGCCGAGCTTGCGGCCGCGGCCCATGATCGCCGCCGGGGCGAAGTGCGCGGCCTCCAGGAAGACCTTGCTGGTGGCGTCGGTAACGCGGGTATCGAAGCCGCCCATCAGGCCGGCCAGGCCGACCGGACGGTCGGCATCGGTGACCACCAGGAAGCTGTCGTCCAGCGCGGCGTCGCGGCCGTCCAGCAGCTTGAGGGCTTCACCGGCGCGCGAGCGGCGCACGGCAATCGGGCCCTTCAGCGTATCCAGGTCGTAGGCATGCATCGGCTGGCCGAGTTCCAGCATCACGTACTGGGTGATATCCACCAGCAGCGATACCGGACGCACGCCGCTGCGGCGCAGGCGCTCGGCCATCCACAGCGGCGTGGTCGCGGCGGCATTGACGCCTTCGATCACGCGGCCGAGGTAACGCGGCGCTTCGGCACCGGCGTCGAGCTGGATGGTGAGCTCGCGCGTACCCACCGCCGGCACGGCGTCGGCGGCAAACGGCTTCACTTCGCTGCGGGTAGCGGCCGCCACGTCGAAGGCGATGCCACGCACACTGAAGCAGTCGGCACGGTTCGGGGTCAGCTTGATCTCGATGCTGGCATCCGGCAGGCCGAGATACTCGACCAGGGCGGTGCCGACCGGCGCATCGTCCGGCAGTTCCAGCAGGCCCGAGGCGTCGTTGTCCAGGCCCAGTTCCTTGGCCGAGCACAGCATGCCGTTGGATTCCACGCCGCGCAGCTTGGCCGGCTTGATCTTCAGCTCGCCGATCTGCGCACCCACCATGGCCAGCGGCGCGACCAGACCCGGGCGCGCATTCGGCGCGCCGCAGACGATCTGCAGCAGTTCGGCCTGGCCGGCGTCGACCTTGCAGATCTGCAGGCGGTCGGCTTCCGGATGACGGGCAGCTTCAACGATGCGCGCCACCACCACATTGTCCAGGCCTGCGCCCAGCGCGGTGACTTCTTCGACTTCCAGGCCGATGGCGGTCAGCACGGCGCTGAGTTCGTCGCGCGAAGCAGTGGTTGGTACGTGGCTGCGCAGCCAGCTTTCAGAGAATTTCATGTGGTTACCTTGAGGGGAGGTAGGCCTCCCGTTGCGGTTTTTTGTTGATGCCCAGCGCTTTGCGCCTGGGGCGGGTCAACGTTATTGAGCGGATCAAGAGCTGCCGAGCATGGCTCGGCACTACAGCCGTTCGTTTACGCGAACTGCTTGAGGAAGCGGACGTCGTTCTCGAAGAACGCGCGCAGGTCGTTGACGCCGTAACGCAGCATCGCGAACCGCTCCACACCCAGGCCGAAGGCGAAGCCGGTGTAGCGCTCCGGGTCGATGCCGACCGACTTCAGCACGTTCGGGTGAACCATGCCGCAGCCCAGCACTTCCAGCCAGCGGGTGCTGCCATCGGGCTGCTGCCAGGCGATGTCCACTTCCGCACCCGGCTCCACGAACGGGAAGTAGCTCGGGCGGAAACGCATCTCGAAGTCGCGCTCGAAGAAGGCGCGCACGAACTCGGACAAGGTGCCCTTGAGGTCGGCGAAGGTGGAGTGCTCATCCACCAGCAGGCCTTCAACCTGATGGAACATCGGCGAGTGGGTCTGGTCGCTGTCGCTGCGGTACACCTTGCCGGCGGCGATCATGCGCAGCGGCGGCTTGTGGTCGCCCATGTAGCGCACCTGCACACCGGAGGTATGCGTGCGCAGCAGGCGGCCGTCGCCGAAGTAGAAGGTGTCGTGCATCGCGCGCGCCGGGTGGTGCGGCGGGAAGTTCAGCGCCTCGAAGTTGTGCCAGTCGTCTTCGATTTCCGGGCCTTCGGACAGCTCGTAACCCAGGCGGCCGAAGATCTCGGTGATGCGCTCCAGAGTACGCGTTACCGGGTGCAGGCCACCGCGCTCGCCATGACGGCCCGGCAGGGTGACATCGATGCTTTCAGCCGCCAGACGTGCGTCCAGCGCGGCGTTTTCCAGCAGCGCCTTGCGCTCACCCAGGGCCGAGGACACCGCGTCACGCGCGATATTGATCGCCTCACCCGCCGCCTTGCGCTCGTCGGCCGGCAAGGCGCCAAGCTGCTTGAGCTGGGCGGTGATGCTGCCGCTCTTGCCCAACAGCGAAACACGCAGGTTTTCCAGCGTTTCCGGGCTCTGCGCCGCGGCCACATCGGCCAGCGCCTGTGCGGTCAAGGATTGGATGTCACTCATGGGATCGACGAAACCTCTGGCCGGCATGCCTACGCGGTATGCGCCGGGCCGACCCCCGTCGCCACCAGTGCCTGATCGCCGCGCAAGCAAGCGCTGCGGCAACCAACACAAAAAAGAATGGGGAAGGACTTGCGCCCTTCCCCATGCATTGTCTCACCACAGCCGCTGCGCGTGAACGCCACAGCTGCTGCAGGAAGAACTTATGCCGCCAGTGCGCCCTTGGCCTTTTCTGCCAGAGCGGCAAAACCGGCTGCGTCGTGCACGGCGATATCAGCCAGAACCTTACGGTCCAGGGTGATACCAGCCTTCAGCAGGCCGTTCATGAAACGGCTGTAGCTCAGGCCGTTGATGCGGGCAGCCGCGTTGATGCGGGTGATCCACAGCGAACGGAAATTGCGCTTCTTCTGCTTACGGCCAATGTAGGCGTACTGCTGTGCCTTGATGACTGCCTGCTTGGCAACGCGGAAGACCTTGCGACGGGCGTTGTAATAGCCCTTGGCGAGATCCAATACTTTCTTGTGGCGGCGGCGCGCCTGCACACCACGCTTTACTCGTGCCATGGTTCAGTCCTCAGAGGTAGGGAAGCATACGGTCCAGACGGCCTGCGTCTTCTGCGCGGACGTGATTCGTCTGACGCAGGTTACGCTTCCGCTTGGTCGCTTTCTTCGTGAGGATGTGGCTACGGTTGGCGTGACCGCACTTGTACTTGCCGGAGGCGGTCTTGCGGAAACGCTTGGCCGCCGCCCGGTTGGTCTTGATCTTGGGCATTGCTATGTCCTTGATGGTCTCTTTACTGACTGGGCGGTGGGCTGACCCACACTTTCCATCCTTGCCCTTGTCTGTCAAAAGCCCGCGCTCCCACTGGAGGCAGGCAGGTCCTGGGGTGAAGCAAACAACAAACCCGGCGAACCGGGCCGCCCATTATGCCTTGCGCACCAGCCACTTGCAAACCGCAAGCGGGTTGGCACTCAAATTGGCTGAACAGGCATGCAAACAGGGAGGCAGCCAAAGCCCCTCCCTGTTCAGCAAAGCAGCAGACCCATGGGCCGACGGCTTACTTCTTCTTCGGCGCGATCATCATGACCATCTGCCGGCCTTCCAGGCGCGGACGGGACTCGATCACGATTTCCTCGCCCAGATCAGCCTCGATCCGGTTGGCCATCTCGCGACCCAGTTCCTGATGGCTCATTTCGCGGCCACGGAAGCGGATGTTGACCTTGATCTTGTCGCCGTCCTCGAGGAAACGACGCATGTTGCGCAGCTTGATCTGGTAGTCGCCCTCGTCCGTGACCGGACGGAACTTCACTTCCTTGATCTCGACCTGCTTGGTCTTCTTCTTGGCCTCGTTGGCCTTCTTCTGCATCTCGAACTTGAACTTGCCGAAGTCCATGATCTTGCAGACAGGCGGATCGGCCTGGGGCTGGATTTCAACCAGGTCCAGGCCTTCATCTTCGGCCATGGACAGCGCTTCGTCGCGCGACAACACGCCAATCATTTCACCGTCACTGCCGATCACGCGTACGCGCGGCACCCGGATTTCCTGATTACGGCGGTTCTGTTTGTTGTCAGGGATACTGATATTGCAATCTCCAAGTGGATTAGTACCGGCCCTGCGGAGTGTCCGCCGGGGCCGGGGCCCTACTTACTTCAATGCTTCAATTCTGCCTGCAGCCGCTCGACGAAGGCCTGAACCGACATCGAACCAAGGTCTTCACCGGACCGCGTGCGTACCGCCACGGCCCCGTTCTCCTTCTCGCGGTCGCCCACGACCAGCAGGTACGGTACGCGCTGCAGCGTATGCTCGCGAATCTTATAGCCGATCTTCTCGTTGCGCAAATCGGCGTCAACCCGGAAGCCTTGATTTGCAAGGCTTTTGCGAACTTCGTCGACGTAATCGGCCTGGGCGTCGGTGATATTGGCCACCACCACCTGCACCGGCGCCAGCCAGGTCGGGAACGCGCCGGCGTGCTGCTCGATCAGAATACCCAGGAAACGCTCCATCGAGCCCACGATCGCACGGTGCAGCATCACCGGATGACGCTTCTGGCTGTTCTCGTCCACGTATTCAGCACCGAGACGACCCGGCATCATGAAGTCGACCTGCATGGTGCCCAGCTGCCAGGTACGGCCGATGGCATCCTTCAGGTGGTACTCGATCTTCGGGCCGTAGAACGCGCCCTCGCCCGGCAGTTCCTGCCACTCGACGCCGCAGCTGGACAGCGCGGTACGCAGCGCACCCTCGGCCTTGTCCCAGGTTTCGTCGTCACCGAGGCGCGATTCCGGACGCAGCGCGATCTTGATCTGGATTTCCTCGAAGCCGAACGCCTTGTACACCGCCAGCGCCTGCTGGTGGAAGGCCGTCACTTCGGCTTCGACCTGGCTCTCGGTGCAGAAGATGTGGCCATCGTCCTGGGTGAAACCACGCACGCGCAGGATGCCGTGCAGCGCGCCGGACGGCTCGTTGCGATGGCAGGCACCGAACTCGCCGTAGCGGATCGGCAGGTCGCGATAGCTGTGCAGCCCCTGGTTGAACAGCTGCACGTGGCCCGGGCAGTTCATCGGCTTCAGCGCATAGGTGCGCTTCTCCGACTCGGTGAAGAACATGTTGTCCTGGTAGTTGTCCCAGTGACCGGACTTCTTCCACAGGCTGACGTCAAGGATCTGCGGGCAACGCACTTCGCCGTAACCACTCTGGCGGTAGACATTGCGCATGTACTGCTCGACGACCTGCCAGATCGACCAGCCCTTCGGATGCCAGAACACCAGGCCCGGCGCTTCCTCCTGCAGGTGGAACAGGTCCTGCTGCTTGCCGATGCGGCGGTGGTCGCGCATTTCAGCTTCTTCGATGCGCTTGATATAGGCCTCAAGCTGCTTCTTGTCGGCCCAGGCGGTGCCGTAGATGCGCTGCAGCTGCTCGTTCTTGGCATCACCGCGCCAGTACGCACCGGAGATGCGCATCAGCTTGAAGGACTTCAGGAAGCGCGTGTTCGGCACGTGCGGACCGCGGCACATGTCCACGTATTCCTGGTGGTAGTACATGCCCATCGCGGTGATGTCGTCGGACATGTCCTCGATCAGGCGCAGCTTGTAGTCTTCGCCGCGCGCCTTGAAGATTTCGACCACTTCCGCGCGCGGCGTGACCTTCTTGATCACGTCGTAATCCTGGGCAATCAGCTCGCCCATGCGCTTCTCGATCGCCGCCATGTCTTCCGGCGTGAACGGGCGCTCGTTGTAGATGTCGTAGTAGAAACCTTCGGCAATGACCGGGCCGATCACCATCTTGGCGTCCGGGTACAGCTGCTTCACGGCATGACCGACCAGGTGGGCGCAGGAGTGGCGGATGATCTCCACGCCCTCCTCGTCCTTTGCGGTGATGATGCGCAGCGAAGCGTCGTGATCGATCACGTCGCTGGCATCGACCTGCACGCCGTCCACGGCGCCGGCGATGGTGGCCTTGGCCAGGCCCGCACCAATGGACTGGGCAACGTCCATGACGCTGACCGGGTTTTCGAACTGACGGACGCTGCCGTCTGGGAGAGTGATGTTGATCATGGGGTTCACCAAGGGTCACGGCCCGCCGGGCGGGCTGGAAACAACGCCAACAGGCGCGATTTCACGGGATTCACGGAATTCTGGGCAATAAAAAAGCGCCACGACGGCGCCTGCATCAGGGCGGTGGCGGAGATCAGCAGTGGGCGATGGTAGTGCTCATGTCACACGCTCGGCCGGCGTTTCGCGCGGGCCACCTTGGTTGCCGGAGGGGTTGTCATGGAGATATTAAACCAATCAGGACAAACCTGCTCTGGGACTCTCCGCGCCGCATGCCACCCTCAGCGCCAGAAGCCTGAACCTCGGCCTTCGCAGCCGGACTTCACCGGAATCAAGGCACCCCAGCCACGCCGGCCAAGCCACCCCGCACCACCTCGCACCACCCCGAAAACCCGGCAAAACCCGTGAAACCGGCAACCACGAGAAGGCCGCCACAGCCACCTGCCGCCTGCAACCGACGGGCCAGCCAACCCCATCGAAGCGGCCAGACATACACGGATCCTCAGTGCCCAGCCGCATCCAGCTGGTGCTGAGCCCCGCCGAAAACCGGAAGATTCTTGCTCACGCAGTGAATGCCGCCACCACCGGCAGCGATCGGGTCGATATTGAGCTGGACGATCTCACGCCCCGGATAGAGCGACTTCAGCAGATCCCTGCAGCGCGCATCCGCCTCGGCATCACCGAACTCGGGAGCGATGACCGCAGCATTGATCGGCAGGAAATTGATATAGCCCGCTGCATAGTCAGCCTCACGCGTATACATGTTGTCGCGCGGCGCCTGCGGCGGTGAAAGGGTATGCACCTGCAGGCGGCGCCCGGCTGCATCGGTGGCTGCCTCCAGAATCTCCAGGTGACGCCGGGTAACCGCGAAATCATAGGAATCCGGGTCGTTGTCCAGGTTGGCAATGACCACGCCCGGCGAGGCAAAGCGCGCATAGAAATCAACATGGGCATCGGTGATGTCCTGCCCCTTGATCCCCGGCAACCAGATGATCTTGCGCAAGCCCAGCACCGACTTCAGTTCAGCCTCGATCTGCGCCCTGCTCATGCCCGGATTGCGGTTGTCGTTGACCCAGCAACTCTCGGTGATGATCGCCGTGCCATCACCATCCACCTCGATACCACCACCTTCGCCGATGAGGCGACTGCGTATGTAGCGTGCCTGCAGATCACCACTCAAGGTCTTCGCCACGGCAGTATCGGCCGCGAAGGCCTGCTTGCGCCCCCAGCCATTGAAGTTGAAATCAGCCAGTCCGAGCTGCGCATCAGGCCCGAGCACGAAACAGCCGCCGTAATCGCGCACCCAGATGTCATCCAGCGGCATCGGTATGTAGTGGATATTGGCAGTGCCGCAGGCGCGCCGGGCCTCCGCCTCCTGCGCCTGGCGACACAGAATGGTGACAGGCTGATAGCGCGATATCGTCCTGGCGAGCAGCGCAACCGTCCTGTTCACCGGGCCGGCCCAGTCGCGCCAGACCGCCCTGGATGCGGCATAGGCGAGGAATACACGCGCCTGCGGCGCCTCCTCCGCAGGCATGCGCCATTGCGGCTCGGCCATCGCCACCAGCGGCGCAGACATGCCGATCTTCACGGATGCCGCCACACCAACACCAACAGAAAGCTGGGCAAGAAACTGCCTACGACTAGACATCACGCCACCTCAACGAACATTCAACAGGGCAACCAGCCAGCCAACGGGACGAGGCCAACGGATAGCAGCGCACGCGGCACCCAGCCACCGCCAACACCAGTGAACCTCGCAGCGTCAGGCGAACAGATACTCCCGTGCAATGGATGAAGGCGCTGTCGCGACAGGCGTAGCGAGGGACCCACACACGACATCGCCCAGCGCGCAATCCAGCGCACTGCGAGACGCGCAGGAAGAGTGACCACAAGGGTCTTTTTGAACCAAGAGATACCCGGATCTGCCGGGATAGACGGAGTACGAGTGCGAGGCCAGAAGGCCTGATTCGTTCGTCACGTGAATCCACCGAAACCGTCGCTGGCGCGTGGTTTCAAGTGGTGGGCGGTACAGGGTTCGAACCTGTGACCCCTACCATGTCAAGGTAGTGCTCTACCGCTGAGCTAACCGCCCGTTTGAAGCTTTTCTACGTCACAAGGGCCGAATCAGCCGTACTGCAACGCATAACATCACCTGGAAACAAAAAACCCGGCCGGTGCCGGGCTTTCGTGGCCACTTCCCGAGGAAGTGGTGGGCGGTACAGGGTTCGAACCTGTGACCCCTACCATGTCAAGGTAGTGCTCTACCGCTGAGCTAACCGCCCTTCTCAACAACAATTAAGCGTTGCGAGGGCGCGTATCTTAACCCTGCTCTTCACGAAGAACAACCGTTTTCTGGAAATATTTCACACCGGGCCGCCTCAGCCCAGATTGGCTTCCTTCAGGCGATGGATCTGGTCGCGGATACGCGCGGCATCCTCGAACTCCAGGTCGCGGGCGTGCTGGTACATGGTCTGCTCCAGCTCTTTGAGGCGTGCCGCCAGCTTGGCCGGCTCCAGCGGCAGGTAATCCGCCTCGGGCTCAGCCACGCGCCGCCCCTTGCCCTTCGCATTGGACTTGGGCGAGCTTTCCTCGTGCGCGCCTTCCAGGATGTCGACGATGGGCCGCATCACCGACTGCGGCACGATGCCGTGCGCCTCGTTGTACTCCACCTGCTTCTGCCGGCGTCGATCCGTCTCATCGATCGCCGCCTGCATCGAGCGGGTGATCTTGTCGGCATACAGGATGGCCTTGCCTCGCACATTGCGGGCCGCACGGCCGATGGTCTGGATCAGCGAGCCGGTTGAACGCAGGAAGCCTTCCTTGTCGGCATCGAGGATCGCGACCAGCGACACCTCAGGCATGTCCAGGCCTTCGCGCAGCAGGTTGATGCCAACCAGCACATCGAACTTGCCCAGACGCAGATCGCGGATGATTTCCACGCGCTCGACCGTATCCACGTCCGAGTGCAGGTAGCGCACGCGGATGCCGTGTTCACCCAGATACTCGGTGAGGTTCTCGGCCATGCGCTTGGTCAAGGTGGTGACCAGCACGCGGTCGCCCATCTTGATGCGCTCGGTCGCCTGCGACATCAGATCATCGACCTGGGTACCGACCGGGCGAATCTCCACCTGCGGATCGATCAGGCCGGTCGGGCGCACCACCAGCTCGGTGATGTCATCGCCCGACTCGCGCAGCTCGTACGGACCCGGCGTCGCCGACACGTAGATCGCACGCGGCGACCGCGCCTCCCACTCTTCGAAGCGCAGCGGCCGGTTGTCCAGCGCCGAAGGCAGGCGGAAGCCGAATTCGACCAGGGTTTCCTTGCGCGACCGGTCACCCTTGTACATGGCGCCAATCTGCGGAATGGTCACGTGCGATTCGTCGATGACCAGCAACGCATCCGGCGGCAGGTAGTCGAACAGGGTCGGCGGCGGATCGCCAGCCGCCTTGCCGGTGAGGTGGCGCGAGTAGTTCTCGATGCCGTTGCAGTAGCCAACCTCGGCCATCATTTCCAGATCGTACTGGGTGCGCTGCGCCAGGCGCTGCGCTTCGACCAGCTTGTTCTGCGCGTACAACTGCTCCAGCCGCTCCTTCAGCTCGACCTTGATGGTCTCGACCGCCGCCAGCACACGCTCACGCGTGGTCGCGTAATGGGTCTTCGGATAGATGGTGTAGCGCTGCATCTTGCGCAGGCTTTCGCCGGTCAGCGGGTCGAACATGCTCAGTTGCTCGATGTCACCATCGAACAACTCGATGCGCAGCGCCTCGCTGTCCAGCTCGGCAGGGAACACATCGATCACCTCACCGCGCACCCGGAAGGTGCCGCGCTGCAGTTCGTACTCGTTGCGGGTGTATTGCAGCTGGGTCAGATGCTTGATCAGGTCACGCTGATCGATTCGCTCACCCTTGGACAGGATCAGACGCAGCGACAGATAGTCTTCCGGCGCGCCGAGGCCATAAATGGCCGACACCGTCGCCACCACGATCGCATCCGGCCGCGACAACAGGGTCTTGGTCGCAGCAAGACGCATCTGCTCGATGTGCTCGTTGATCGAGCTGTCCTTCTCGATGAAGGTGTCCGACGACGGCACATAGGCTTCGGGCTGGTAGTAATCGTAGTAGCTGACGAAGTACTCCACCGCGTTGTTCGGGAAGAACGCCTTGAACTCGCCGTACAACTGCGCCGCCAGGGTCTTGTTCGGCGCCATCACCAGCGTCGGGCGCTGCACCTGCTGTACTACATTGGCAATCGTGTAGGTCTTGCCGGAACCGGTCACACCCAGCAGGGTCTGCTTGGCGATGCCGGCCTCGAAGTTGGCCACCAGCTTTTCGATGGCGGCCGGTTGGTCGCCGGCAGGCGAATACGGCGATACGAGCTGGAAGCTGTCGTCTGACATGGTAAAGGGACCTCAAGTGACCCCTCAGTATATCCAGCGCCAGCGTGACAGCCCGCCATCCCGGCTACCTACGATTCATCCCGGGCTTGGACGATGGGCCGAAACACGCCGGCTGACGATGATGATCGCCCAGCTGCGGGCAATGAACGACCATGAAAGCGCAAATCGGCAGCCGTTCAGCCTCTGCTGGCATCAGCCTGCTGGAAATACTTATCTGCGTGGCGATCCTGATGCTGACGGCCGCCATTGCACTGCCCCACACCACACAGATGCTGACCCAGCAACGGATTCGGCAACAGATGCTGCTCCTGCATGCACAACTCGCCATGGCCCGCAGCACCGCAATAACCCGCAGCACCCCCGTCAGCCTGTGTCCAAGCCGGGATGGCGTGTTGTGCCGGACAGACAGCGACTGGAGCAGCGGCCGCCTCATGTACCTGGACGGCGGCCGCAAAGCACAGCCGGGATCACCTGCCGACGTCCTGCTCGCCACGCCCCAAGAACCCCTGCCCGCTGGCGCGACGATCAGGACAGGCACCTCGCGCAAGCGCATTCGCTTCCAAGCCGATGGTCGCAGCGCGGGTAGCAACACTACCTTCTACTTCTGCCACGCAGGCCAGTTGCAGGGAAAAGTGGTGATAAACAACCTTGGCCGCACGCGCAGTGAGCGCCCTCGCCAGCCAGAACCCTGCACATAAAAAAAGACCACGATCACTCGTGGTCTTTTCAAAAATGGCGCCCGAAGTTGGACTCGAACCAACGACCCCCTGATTAACAGTCAAGTGCTCTAACCGGCTGAGCTATTCGGGCGAGGTGCGCATTCTACAGAGTCAAACCGCGGAGGGCAACACCAGGATCACCAGCAATCCGCCGTCGACCCCTTGGTGTTGCCCTTGGCACCCGCCTGGGTGATGGAGAGATTGCCACACTTGTCCTTGGCCTGGGCCGTACTCGCCGAAACCGTTGCTACCAGCGTGATGGCATTGGCGGTTGCCGCCGGGTTGATCGCGATCGTATACCACGCTGTGCCACCTTCGCGCGGTGAACGCTGCTGATCCGCCAACAATGTGAACCCAACATAGGTGTTGTTGACCGTGTGATAGCGCTCGGCCAACTGCATGTACTCGAGGATGTCCGCCTTGGCCTGCGTACGCCGCGCCTTGCGCACGTACTCCTGATAGGACGGATAGGCGATCGCGGCAAGCACCGCGATTACCACGACCACGATCATCAGTTCGATCAGGGTGAAGCCACGGACGGCCTTCTTCAACGCGAAACCAGAATTCATTTTCATCCCCCGTTACCGGACCTGACGCCAAGACTGTCGCCCACACGGCCGCGGCATGTACAGCGGCGGCGCACCAACAGCGCGCAGGACGAAGGTGCACATTTCACTCTGGATCTGCTTGTCCAGCGTACAGGCCGGATCCGTCGGGTCGCATGGCGCAAGTTTCGGCACGAAAATACTCGAGTCCTTCACGGGTGGTGATGTCGGGTTGTCCGCGTTGTTCAGGGAAACACCACCGCAGTTCCCGGTGCACATCGGGTCACCACCGGGCGTCAAACTCAGCCCGGACAAGCCACCTGCCCCGGAAAGGATATCCAGACCGTACAGCCAGTTCACGCCGCCACCCGCCGAGCACGCCGCCTCACCCGGCGTGAAAGTCGTGAAGAACACCTTGCCGTTCTGGATGCTCGGCGTACCGATGAAGCGCTCACCGACCGCGTTGCCGGTCACAACCTTCAGGTCGACATACCAGCCACGCTTGCTGACATAACTGACCGGGTTATTGGTCACGCCTCGAATCTCGTGCCCACCGGACGCAGTAGCCGCCATCACCGCCTGTCCAACCAGTGCGTCACGACCGGTGGTGATGGCGGTTGTCGAAAGATCATCGGTAATGCCGTAGAGGCTCTGCACCGGCAATCCGGTACCGCCGGTATTGTCACCTACCGCGAAGTAGCGGCCGGTACCGAAGAACAGGCTGACGCCACCACCCGGGCCCGCCGCAACCTCGATACCGCCGGTAATCGGCTGTGCCACGCCATCCTTGGCCGCAGTGAACAACGGCGTACCCGAGAAGGCCACCGACCACGCACTCGGCGTCGGGCTGGAAAGGTTGTACTTCCAGATATTTCCCTGCATGTCGCCGGCATAAACAGTGTCCGCCAAGCCACTGCTGTTGTTCAGCGATACCGCCGCGACATTCATCACACCATTGCGCCCGGCGTATGCCGCATCGGTAGGCCTCAGCTTGGCCAGTATTTCGCCGGTCTGGATATCGACCACGAACAGCACAGCACGGCCACTGGCCGAGTTGACGCCATTGCCGAAGATCGCCACGAAGCGGACGCCAGTGGCGCTGGCTATCGGCACGATGACAGGCTTGCCCAGCGCGAAGCCCATGTCACTGTCATTCTTGCCGGTGATCTCCCAAAGCACCTTGGTCTGATCAAAGGTGGTGGGGGCCGATACATCCAGGCCGAACATCGAACCAAACCCGCCAACCGTCGCCGATGGCGCAACCGAGGCGGCGCCAGCGCCGGTGGAGCCCACCAGCACGGTCTTCCAACTGCTGCCGTAATAGACGTCCGATGTCGCGATCAGGCCGTCGACGTAGTAGCGGTGCACGTAGCTGGGATTGGCCAGCTCCGCCATATGCGACAACGCCGTGGAAGGAATGAAGCCAAACCGCTCCACACCGCCATTGGTGTCGTTGGATGCATCAAACGCATGCAGCATGCCGTCGTTGGCGCCCACATAAACCATCGGCTTTGCAGAGGACAGCTTGGAGGCAAGGAAGGTCTTGTAACTCACCCCCAACCCGTTTTTCCAGGCCAGATCGGTCTGCCCTGCCCATGCACCAAACCCATAGTCATCGCGCGGCGTGACCACTACCGGCGACGAATTCACGACATCCCCCATCAGCGAGGAGCGCGTGCGCAAACCTGCAACCGCACCGCCCTTCAGATAGCCGATAAGCGTATCGACCGTGCGCGATCCGAACCAGGTCGGGATTGTCTCCAGTCCCATTGCCGCCAGCTTCTGCTCCCGCGTTGTGCCCGGAACATTGGCGCTGGTGAATGCACCTGCGGTGACAGGCACATTCGCACCACTGCCATCGACGTTGTTGGCGGTCTTCACCATGTAAATACGGCGTGCACTCGGGTCCAGCTTGGCCGCCGCACTCCACAGCACAGCACCGTCGGTGCCGTCGGCAGCGACGCGGGTTGCAGAGACATCACCGGTCCAGTCGTTCGAGTCGATCGGCACGTTGAAACCCGCCGTGACCGTCAGCGAGTCGGTAGAGATGCGCGCACCCGCCGAGCCGCCCGAGACCTTGGAGTTGCTGCCAGCCGCGGCTTCGAAGATATCGCCCAGGCGCTTGCCCAGCTCCGCCGGGTTGCGCGCCAGGAAGTAATTGTCCGGTGACCCGGCCTTGATCGAGTCCCACTCGCCCGCGTCGGGGATACCATTCCTGTTCTTGTCATTGAAGCCGCCGTACTTGGCGGCGTACCACAACGGACTCTCCAATGCGCCGGTGGACGAGGTCCCCAACCGGAAGCGCAACACCTGCGCCTTGGTCCAGGAATTTGGGGTGGCATCGGTCGTGCTCAGCACAGAGCCATTGTTGTTGCCCGGCCGAAGCAGCAGGCGTTTGACACCGTCATTGTTCGAACCCGAAATCGAATAGCCGGTGAGCATTGCGTTGCCGGCATAGGCGGAGAGGTTCTCGATCCGGATCAGAACCTCGTTGTCACCAACATTCAACTGACCAGCGGTGCAACCACCACCGTCTGCGCGCCAGCAGATGTCCTTGGTGGTCGTTGTATTCTTGGGGTTGGTTTTCTCGTCACAGGCGGCACCGATGCAATAGGTCAGCATCGACACCACGTCGTTATCGTGGTCGTTGCCCCACAGCGAGTCTTCCCACACCAACGAGAAGCTACCCGCCTTGCCATCCGTGCGCAGCGGCCTGCCGTATACGTGGTAAGGCGACACAGTAGCCGTTTTCGCACCGACACCAACGGAACCCAGGAAGCAGCTGCGCCAGTTACTGCTGCCAGCAGTTGCCGTGCTCGAGTTGTTGGCCTGGCATAGCGGCGCCAGCGAGATCTTGCCGCCTGGCAAGGCAATATCGAACTTTGGCAGCGTCTCCGCCATCGCCACCGCATAGGTGGTCGTTGTCACCTTGTGCGTTGTGTCGTCCTTGCCCTGCAGCCCCGGTCGCAGATCAGTGGTGGCACCAGCATAGGCAAGGCCAGCCATCAGGTAACTACCCTCCATCGAGGGAATATCGGGACAGATACCTCGCGCCAAGCCCAGATCGGTAACGTTCTTGCTGGTACAAATATCTTCATGCGTATTCAGTGAGGTGTAACGCGGGGTTTCCCCGACGCGCCCTATCGAATAGGCATGACCATTGATCCCTTCCGCGGCCCCTACCGCCGTTGTTGCCGCAGCCGCACTCTGCAGACGGGGAACCGACTGCACGTTGTCGCTGTCAAACGACGGCAAGCCCGACGACATCACCAGGATGTTGCACGCGGCGCAGTAGGAGTTGCCGCCCGCCGAGGGCGCGCGATAGGGATCAAGCCAGGCCACCGACGTCGGCAGACCGGCCTGATCACCGCTTGCGCTGTAGGCTGCGGTTCGCGTCGTTCCGATGTCGCCGAAGTAGCGCAGTGCCTCGGAGTACATCTCCGCCAAGGGATTGCCCCAGGCACTGCATTTGTAGCTGCCATTGCCCGGATCGGTGAGGGTCTTGTCGCCCTGCCGATTCAAGATGCCATAGTCATTACAGCCATCCCAGTTGCTGCTGTAGTTCCAGCCTTCGAGTTTGAAACTCGAAATAGTCTGGATGACGCTGCCAACGGTATTGGTGTTCTCTGTACAGAATTGCCCGGTCGAGAGGTTGATCTCATCGCCCGAGCCCGCCGTGCAATTTCCCGTGCTGTTACCCGCCAGCTTGCCGATATTCTTGCGCAGCACGCCACCATCGCGAGGATTGGCATAGGTGCCGGAAATCAGGCCGAAGCGAAGCCGTCCACTCTCTCCATATTCCTGCAGCAGGCCCGCCGGCTTATAGGAGTCCGCACTGCCGTCACTGTACTTGCGACAGAAAGATTCGCGTCGATTTGCGGTTGCCGCCGCGGTGGCTGGATCGCAGACCTCCACCCGAACCGTCATGTTGGTTGCACTGGAGGGCGCATCGTTTTTCGCATCGCCAGAGCGCGGCGCACCGCACTGGTAGCCGGCCGTCGAAGCCCATTCGGTGTACGCCGTATTGCCCGCCGCGACCTGCATCAGTGGCGCACCACCGTTGCTTGTCGTCGCATTGCAGATGGAAACGATCTTCTCGGTCTGCGGCGTCAGCTTGCTCAGATCCGAACCGCTGTACACCTTGACCCAGGCATGCAGATCGTTGGGAATGGGCGCACGTTCAAGAACAGTCTTGTTGTTGGTATCCGTGCTGCGCTGGCCGCCGTAAAGCACCTGCCGCAGAATATCCAGACGACTCATCGTCGCCCAATTCAGGAAATTGCCCGACCAGCGGCCAGTCGCCGAGTCACAATAGTGCCCATTGGCCGGACCCGTCGCCTTGAACGTGGAAGACGACGTGGTATAGGCGTAACACAGCTTCGAATCAAAGTACCCCGCATACTCGAACGAATTCTTGTACGTGGTTTCGATGCCGTCGTTATCGTCGGGATTGAGATCGGTGTAGTCGCTGTACGCCTTGTTGAACAGCTGCTCGTCGCGCGACATCACCATCATCATCAATGGCGGCTGCGATTGCGACAGATACAGCGGCGACTGCGACAGGTTGTAATCACCCAGCGCTGCCGGCAGGTTCGACACCACCAGCAGCAAGCCACCGATGGCCCCCAGGCCACCACCGATCTTGAGCCACTTTGATCCGGCCACGGATGAGAGACGACGTTTCATGTTCATGGGATAAAGATCGTGTCGATGACCGCCGTAGCGGAGGCATTTGCAGGGTCGTCGCTGGACAACACTGTGACTTCGTAGATATTGCCGGTCTGCTCGCTCTGCTTCGCGCCGAGTTTGAGGCTGGACGCCGCAAAACATTTGTCAATCCGCCGGGTGTAGGTCGCGCTGGCAGCAGAGATGCCTTCTGCCCAGGTCAGCGGATCGAACACCGGCGAACAGATTTCCTGATTGGCGGGATAAGTGCCGCTGGCGCCGTCAATGGCGGTCTGGATGTTTGTTTCGATGACGCGTGCAGCCATCTCTGCCTGCTGAAACGCCTGATTGGTGCGCATGTAGTTGGCCGACATCCGCTCCTGCATACCAGTGACTCGCATGCCGACGATGCCGATAAGGGCAAGCAATATCAAAAGTATCAGCGCGATATAGAGCACTGCACCCTGCTGCGCGCGCCGTGGCCGGAACCCTCTCATTCTGTACATGGCTCCCTCAATTGCCATAAAGGCGATTCCGCAGTGCAATGGTGCTCTGGTACACCGAGCGGAAGCGCCTGTCCGCCGGTGCCGCAAACGTCACTCCCAGTGCGTTGAGCTTGTTTGCAGCACTTGCCTGATCAGCTGCCGCCCGATCGGGACTGGCCATCACCAAGCCAACCTGCACCGCACCCACCCGACGCCAGGCGTTCTCGATTGCTGTTGGTGAATTGGTCTCGATGACCGCGGCGGTATATTGCCGGTCGATGTAACCCGTCGGCGGATTATTCGCATTGAGCTCACGATCCTGCCCAAACAACAGCTGCATGCTCTCCACGCCTTCGACCAGCTCTTCCTTGTCGACCACGGGGTTGGCCGCGTTTGGCGCAAACAGGAAGCGTAGCCGGTACAGGGAACGCCCGCCGGTGGCATTGGTGGCCACGTAATAGATCGCGTTTTCTGCGCGGTACAAGACCGCCTGGCCAGGCGTGAATACCTTGCTCAAGGCCACCGTATTGTTGGGCGGCGCGCCCAGCGTCACCGTGCCCGCCGCCGCTCCGGTGGCCTGCGCCTGAAACACTGCCGCGCCCATGCAGTCGCCCACGCCGAAAACACCGGGATTGGCCACACCGCTCTGCAGCACGCTCCAGCGACTGCTGTCAAAATGGAACACCGGCGCCGCGGACGTACCCGTCGTCGAAGTAACCGGGACACCCTCCGGCGCCAGGTAACGCAGCACGATCACGTCACTGCCGGCCACCGCATCCGCCATCTGCGCGGAGAACTCCGCAGGCAGGGCCGGCGCAAAGTCAGCCGCACCGGTTGCCGACAAGGAAACGTCATTGCTCCCCGGCCCGGTTCCCGTCGCCTCATAGCCTTGAATGGATACGCCAAAATTGAGCGCTGGATGCGCGCCGGCGGCAAACGTCGTACTCAATGCCGGCGGGTTCTGCCGCATCATCGCCTGGTCATTGACGCAGCCGAAATGGCCGGCCATACGAATGTCGCGTTGCAGGTAATCCATTGCAAAGCGACCATTTTCCTGCACCCGCGCCAAGCCTTCGGAGAGCTGGTAAGCGGCGCGCGAACTCGCAAACACCTGCACGATGCCGAGGATGAGGATCGTGCCGATCAGCATTGCGATCATCAGCTCGATCAGTGTCAAACCACGCATGCGGTAGAGGGTAGACAGACGACTCATAGCTGCGATCTCAAAACAACCTGCCCATCATTCCCGCCAACCCGCCAGCGCTCGTCATCCCAGGTCATCGTCACAGTGACTACATCTCCGTTGACCACCACCGCCGCAGTGCCGTCAGCCCCAAGCACCTTGCCAATCCTGCATTGCAAGGCCTTGCGGAACAACGCTGGCGTCACATTGGCGCCGGTTGGCGCCACACAGTCCGCATCTGCGGTCAACGCGGCGTAGTTGCCCGCATACGCAGCCTTGGAGATGCGATTGGCGCGCACCTGATCAAGTACCTCGTAGGCCAGATTGGTCGCCTGGGTACGGTAATTGGCACTCTGCACGAAGCGAACGTTCATCGTCTGCAACAGCGCCAGACCCAACAGGCCAACGCCAAGCACAAGAACTGCAATCATCACTTCGATCAGGGTGAAGCCAACCTGCCCCTGCCTGCCGATGGTGCGGCGCATGTGGCGAACTTTGTTCATGGGCAAGCACCCTTGGCAACCTTGGTCTGCCCGGTCTGGTTGATGGACACCGTGCGCAGCAAGGCCTGCCCGCCGCAATCGGCAGGCTGCAGGGCAATGGCCTGCGCGGCCTGCGAACGGCGACGCCCACGCGAATCGAAGGCGATTACCAGGTCGGCGTTGTCGGCGACAACCTTGGGACTGCCAGGGGAAACACGCACTACGGCTTCACCGGCGTCGAACGCACCGTTGCCATTGGCATCCGTCCAAACCATCCAGCCGTCGCCCCAGGTAGCGCCATCACAGGCTGCTCCCGCGGTACTGGCGCAAACACCCGCGCCGCGGGCGCTCTTGATCGCCTCGGCACGGGCCAAGGACAAGGACGCCAATAATTCGTTGGTGGTTGTCGCAACCTGATTCGAGCGCATCACGCCCTGAAAGTTAGGAAACGCGACGGCCGCAAGAATAGCCAAGACCACCAAGGTGATCATCAGTTCGACCAGGCTGAAACCTGCTCCCCGTTTACCGCTCATGCAATACGCTCCCCAGCGTGCTGTCCGCAGCATGCCACCACGCCTCTTGCGAGGCAAGGAAAAGACAGAACGAAGAATTAATTAATGTGAAGAGGACATGAAAAGTCCTCTTCCATCACAAATTCAGGCCACCACCTGCGGACAGGCGGTGGCGTTCGTTCACGCCACCACTTGATAACAGGGATGGTACTCGCCTGAGATCTTCATGCGGCGCTGCTCGACGAAAGCCCGCAACAGTTCATCCAGGGCCTGCATCATTTCGGCATCGCCATGGATCTTGAACGGGCCGAACTCCTCGATCCTGGCCATGCTCTCTTCCTTGACGTTGCCGGCGACGATGCCGGAGAACGCGCGGCGGAGGTCGGCCGCCAGGTCCGGCGCCGGACGCCCCTTGTGCAGGTCCAGGCCAGCCATCGCTTCATGGGTAGGCACGAAGGGCTGCTGGTAGGCCAACGGAATGTCGACCTGCCAGTTGTAGAAGAAGGAATCGCGCTGCGCCAGGCGGAATTCGCGCACCCGCTTGATGCCCTGCGACATCTTGCGGGCCACGCCGACCGGGTCACCGACGATGATCTCGTAGCGTTCGGCCGCCTTGTCCCCCAAGGTCAGGCGGATGAATCGGTCGATCTGCTGGAAGTAAGGCGCCGCGATGGCCGGGCCACTGAGGATCAACGGGAACGGCAGGTCCTTGTTCTCCTCGCGCAGCAGGATGCCCAGCAGGTAGAGGATCTCCTCCGCCGTGCCGACGCCGCCGGGGAACACGATGATGCCGTGGCCGAGCCGCACGAAGGCTTCCAGGCGCTTCTCGATGTCCGGCATGATCACCAGGTGGTTGACGATCGGGTTCGGCGACTCGGCCGCAATGATGCCCGGCTCGGTGATGCCGATGTAGCGCGTATTCGTCTTGCGCTGCTTGGCGTGGGCAATGGTGGCGCCCTTCATCGGTCCCTTCATCGCACCCGGGCCGCAGCCGGTGCAGATATCCAGGCTGCGCAGGCCCAGCTCATACCCCACCTGCTTGGTGTACAGGTATTCATCACGCGAGATCGAGTGACCGCCCCAGCATACGACCAGGTTCGGGTCACTGGGCTGCAGGATGCGCGCATTGCGCAGCACGCCGAACACCGCATTGGTGATGCCGTCCGAGGTCTCCAGGTCCGAGGCGTACTCCGGCCCCAGTTCGATGGCCATATAGGCCAGGTCGCGAACCACCGAGAACAACAACTCGGCAATACCGCGGATGATTTCACCATCGACGAATGCAGCCGCCGGCGCATTGCTCAGATCGATGCGAACGCCGCGATCCTGCTGGGTCACCTGGACATCGAAGTCCGGATACAGATCGCGCGCAGCGCGCGGGTCATCGGAGGCACTGCCACTGGTCAACACCGCCAGCGCACACCGGCGCAACAGCTCATGCATGCCGCCACTGGAAGCGTCGCGTAACCGCGCCACTTCCGCCCGCGACAACACGTCCAGACCACCACGCGGATAGATGCGTGCGTCCTGCACCGGCAGCGCCCTCGCTGCCACGTCATTCTTGCTCATTTCCACAACTGCTCCTTCCTCTATGGCGATCGACTTTAGCGCTCCCCCCATTAAAAAGAAAACGGCCGGGTTGCCCCGGCCGTTTTCGGTTTACATCCGATCAGTCAAACGATCAGAACTTGTAGCGGAAGCCGACCTGCATCGACCAGCGCGATTCCCAATCGGTCAGGTTGACCTTGGTGACCTTGCTCGGATCGAAGTCGTAGATGTACTTGCCGGTTGCCTGGTCGATGCCCTTGAAGGTTGCAGCACCGCGGTCGCTGAACGGCGAGGCGTAGCTGACCTGTCCCCAGTCCTTATTCAGCAGGTTGCCGACGTTCATGATGTCCAACCAGATCTCAGCCTTGTGACCCTTGAAGAAGGTCGGCAGTTCCTGGCTGATGCGCACGTCGAAGGTGTTGACCCAGGCATTGCGCTGGCTGTTGCGCGGCGCAATCTTGCCGCCGTAACCAGCCAGGCCTTCCTGGCCATCCAGCCATGCGAAGAACGCGTCTTCCATCGAAGCGCCACCAACGAACTTCACGTCACCACGGCCAGCCGGCACGTAGAACAGGTCGTTGCTGTAGCCGTCGCCGTTGGCGTCGTTCAGGAAGCGCCAGCTGTACGGCAGGCCCGAACGGCCTTCGTAGAACATCGAGAAGGTCGTGTAGTTGTCACCGAAGAACGCCTTGCGGAACTGCAGGCTGCCGGTGAAGCGATTCTTGACCTCGTAGTTGGAGGTCGAAGCAACCACGTCGTTCGGATTCACGCCGGCGATGTTGTTCCAGTTGGAGATCGCACGCGACGAGGTCAGCGGGCTGACTTCGGTAGCGTCGGTGTAGGTGTAACCCAGCGACCAGCCCCAGACGTCGGTCAGCGGCTTGCTCAGGCTGGCGGTGAACTGGTAGCTGCGACCCTTGTCGGTATTCTTCAGCAGGATCACGCCATCGTTGTGCCAGCCGCTCACGTTCTCGTAGCCCGGGATGGTGTCAGCGATAGCGCCGACGCCGGTATTGCTGCCGGCGCGCACGCCGCTCGCGGTGTACGGGTTCACCCAGTACATGTCACGGCCGTCCTGACCGCGCACGGCATTGACGTTGCCCAGATCCAGGCGCTGGAATGCAATCGCATCCTTGACCTTGGTGTACAGCAGCTCAACCGAGCCCACGACGCCGTACCACGGCAGTTCGTGATCGAACGCCAGGTTGGCCTTCCACACCGACGGCTGTGCGATGTCCTTTTCCATAAGGTTGACCATCATGGTGTAGCCCCCCGCTGCCGGCGACGGCACGGTCGGGTTGTTCGGATCCAGCGAGACCGGCAGGTTCGCCCAGATCGCTTCGCGCTGCGCCTGGGTCATGTTGGCGGTGATGCGCTGGTTATAGCCGATCAGACCGAAACCGCTGTTCTGGTAGGAGTTACCCACCCACACATTGGCCGCTGCACCCTGGAACAGGCCCAGGCCACCACGCAGCTGCGTCGGACGGTCGTAGTCGAAGGTGTAGTTGAAGCCGAAGCGCGGCTGCACCAATGCCTTGTCCAGGGTCTGACGGTTGTCATAACCGTAGATCTCCTGCACCAGCAGGTTGTGCACCGGCACGTCGTCCAGATCCGGAATGTCGACGCGCAGGCCGAACATCAGGTTCAGGTTGTAGTTGACCGCCCAGGTGTCCTGCACGAACAGGCCGGTGTTGCGATGCTTGTATTCCATCGCCACCGAATCCATGCCCTTGCCCGGAACCGGCGCATTCAGGTCATACACCCAGTAGTGGCCATTGCGGAAATCATCCAGGTTGGCAAAGCCATAGGTGCCCCAGATGTTCTGCGCGTACAGGTTGTAGATTTCGTTGGATTCCCAATCGAAACCGAACTTCAGGGTGTGATCACCCAGGTACCAGTTGGCGGCGCCATAGGCATTGGTGGTCTTGGTGCTGATGTCGTTGCCGTGACGGAATTCGTCGGCACCGGCATTGAGGTACGGCGGAGCAACTGCAGTGTTGCCCGGGCCACCGCCGATGATGATCTGCGGCAGCTTGGAGTAGACGTTGCTCAACGAGTCATAGGTACGGCGGCCGACCTTGAACTCGGTGGAGAAGTTCTCGTTCCAGTCGCTGAACAGCTGGATGACGTTGGTCTTCACTTCCTTGTTGATGTCGTACCAACGGCTGCTCAGGCCCAGCGCCGGACCGGCAGTGGACATGTTGTGACCGCCGTAGGAAGTGGAGCGGCTGCTGCCGACCAGGTTCGGGTCAACCTGCTCCAGCTTGGAGAAACGTGCCGAGACGCGGTGGTCGTCGTTGATGTTCCAGTCCAGCTTGACGGCGTACTCTTCGACTTCCTGCTTGGTTTCAGCCGGAGCGTCCAGGGTACCGATGTCGACGCCGTAGACGTCCTTGGCGATCTTCTGTGCTTCAGCGATGAAGGCCGGATCGATGTCGACCACGTTGGTGGCGTTGGAGCCACGCGGGCCGTAGGACTGGGCGGCGCGGCTGCGCTCGTACTTCTCGTAGTTTGCGAAGAAGAACAGCTTGTCCTTGATGATCGGGCCGCCGAAGGTGGCACCCCAGGTCTTCTCGTCTTCAAAGCCGGTGAACTTGGCGTCGGTGACCGGGTGATCACCCACCATGTCCTTGTCACGGTAGGTGCCGTAGACCGAGCCATGGAATTCGTTGGTACCCGACTTGGTCACTGCGTCGACCACGGCACCGGTTGCGCCGGTGATGGTGGTGTCGTAGTTGGACACGTCGATGTTGATGGCTTCGATGGCATCCATCGAAACCGGCTGACGCATGGTCGGGAAGCCGTTGGATTCCAGGCCAAAGGTGTCGCTGGTGTTGATGCCGTCGATGCGGATGGCGTTGAAGCGCGGGTTCTGGCCACCAACGGTCAGTTCGCCACGCGACTTGTCGCTCTGGCTGATGCGCGGATCAAGACGCACGTAGTCCTGGATGTTGCGGTTGATCGACGGCAGCGCTTCGATCTGCTGCTGCGACACCGAGGTACCGGCACCCATCTTGTTCGCGCTGAACACGTCCGAACCACCGGCCACGGCCATCACCTGCACGGCTTCCAGGTTGGTAGCGGCAAGATCGCCACCCAGGGTGCCGTTGACGGTGTTGGTCTGGCTCAGGCTCAGGTAGACGCCTTCTTCGGTCTTGGTGCCTTCACCGGACTTGATGATGGTGATGGTGTACGGGCCACCCACGCGCAGGCCGCGTGCGTTGTAACGACCCGACGCATCGGTGGTCGCGCGGCTGACCGTGCCCGACTCAACGTGGGTGATGGTGACTTCAGCACCAGCAACCGGCTGGCCGCCGTTGTTGGTGACCTGGCCGCCGACGCCGGCGGAGGTGTTCTGGGCGAAAGCCGGAGCAGCCGCAAGTGCGGCGACAAGACCAAGGGTGAGCTTGGACATCCGGATGCGAGGGTGATTCATTATGGGTAGCCTCGATACGAGTTGGCGATTGAGAAAAAACGCGATCCATCAGCCCCGGGGTCAACCGAGCGCCTGATCGTCTTGAATCTTGGGGGTCCCTTCCGAGGCGGTTTCAGCCGCAACGGTTAAGATAAGGTTAACACGGTAATGACAATTTATGACTGCAATAAGACAACGATGTTGCGTTGCGGCAGTTTTCCCCGCGTACGATCAAGCAGTTAGCGCACTGACGCCAGATAGGTGCCCAGGCCATCCAGCAGCATCTGCACCGAGATTGCGACCAACAACATGCCCATGAGCCGCTCCAGCGCGGTCAGCGCGCGGGCGCCCAGCAGCTTGTAAAGCAGGGTTGCCGACATCAGGATCGCGGCGGTTGCCCCCCAGGCCAGCAGCAGGGCCAGGCTCCAGTCAGCCAACCGCTCCGGTTCATTGCTCCCCATCAACATCACCGCCGCCATGCCCGAGGGGCCGGCCACCAGCGGGATCGCCATCGGCACGATGAAGGGCTCACCATCCGGCACCGCCCCCATCAGCCCTTCCGGGCGCGGGAAGATCATGCGGATGCCGATCAGGAACAGCACGATGCCGCCCGCGATGGCCACCGACTCCTGGCGCAGATGCATCAGCTCCAAGGCGTATTTTCCACCCCAAAGAAACGCCATCAGCACTGCCAGCGCAATCAACAGCTCGCGCACCAGCACTATCCGCTGGCGCTTCGGCGCCAACGGCTTGAGCAGGCTCAGGAACACCGGAATATTGCCCAGCGGGTCCAGGATCAGGAACAACAGCAGGGCTGCTGAAAGGATCGTCACGGAGCCAGGTCCAACACCTTTCCTCGCCACGGCGTACCGGAGGCGGCAAGCAACTGCACGCAGGCGGCAGCGTAGTTGGCTGGATCCACCGGCGCCGCGTCTTCTTCATGGGTAAACGCACGCGCCCGCAGCCCGGTACGCATCGGCCCCGGCTGCATGCCACAGACCCGGACCGGACCATTGCGCAGCTCATGGTGCAGGCTCTCGACCAGCCCGCGCAGCCCGTACTGGGCTACCCCGTAACCGCCCCAATAGGCCTGCCCCACCCGTTGCGGATCATCCAGCGCGAACACCACCGCTGCGTCCTCACGCTGCCGCAGCAAGGGCAGGCAGGCCTGGGTCAACCAGGCACGGGCGGTCAGGTTTACGTGGATGGCCCGGGCAAAAGCGGCCGGATCACCGGAAGCAAACGGGGTCAGCCCGGCGAAATCGGCGGCGCAATGCAGCACGCCGTCCAGTCGCCCGAGCTCGGACTCCAGCCGTTCGGCCAGGGCCGCGTAGTCATCGGGGCTGGCCCCCTCCAGATCCAGCGGGTACAGCATCGGCTCTGGGCCAAGCTGTGCGGCACTGTCGTAGACCCGATTGAGCTTGGCGACCTTGCGGCCCAGCATCACTACCGTCGCGCCGGCCTCCGTGCAGGCCCGGGTCGCCGCCGCACCCAGACCGCCCGCAGCACCCGCTATCAGAATTACCCGACCAGCCAGGTCGGCGCCCACGTCCCCCCGGGGCTGGGCACTCACGCTTGCCCGGCCTCGGCAACGATACGCTTGAGTTCACCGGACTCGAGCAGCTCCAGGATGATGTCGCAGCCGCCAATCAGCTCGCCGTGCATGAAAAACTGCGGGAAGGTAGCCAGATTCGAATAGCGCGGCAGGTTGGCGCGCACCTCCGGGAACTCCAGCAGATTGACCGTGCGCAGATTGATCGCACCGGCGGCCAACAGCGCCTGCACGGCACGACTGGAAAAGCCGCACATCGGGTACTGCGGCGTACCCTTCATGAACAGGACGAGGGGGTGTCGCTCCACCTCAGCCTGGATTTGCTCCATCACCGGCATTCGAATTCTCCCTACTGCGAAAGAACGGCCCGTCCTGGTCGGATAGACTTTCCCGTGGTTGACCATTGTAAGCCGAGCCGGCCGACTCCCGGCGCCCTGCCCCGAAAAGAATGCCCGATGCCCGTCCAACTGCCTGAACTACCCTACTCCCGAACCGCGCTGCAGCCACACATCTCTGCCGAAACATTGGATCTGCATCACGGTCGGCACCACCGTGGCTATGTGGAGACGGTCAATGCACGCATCGCCGGCACCGAGCTGGATGCACAGTCGCTGGAGGAAATCGTACGCAACAGCCAGGGCAGCCTGTTCCAGGCGGCAGCGCAGGCGTGGAACCACGACTTTTTCTGGCAGTGCCTGCATCCGCGCGCAGGCGGCGACCCGCACGGCGTATTGGCCGAGCACATCAATCGCCAGTTCGGCGACGTGCAGAAGCTGCGCGAGGAATTCAATCGGGCGGCCCTGGGCGTGTTCGGCTCGGGCTGGACCTGGCTGGTGCAGCACCCGGACGGCAAGCTGGCCATCGTCAGCACCCGCAACGCCAACACCCCATTGACCGGCGACAGCACGCCACTATTGGTCTGTGATGTATGGGAGCACGCGTATTACAGCGACTACCAGAATGATCGCGCGCGTTTTCTACAGGCGTTCTGGAAGCTGGTGAACTGGGATTTTGTAGCCGCGCAGCTTCGCTGAACTTGTTTGGAGCCAGCAGGTTCGCGTTCCGCATTTCGCGACCAAATCCGCTACTCGTCATTCCCGCGCAGGCTGGAATGACGAGTTGAAAGTTCCCTGAGTGAGCCAAAAGCACCACCCGCCTCACTCGTGCGCAGCCACCGCGTCCAGCACGCGCGCCGAATAGACCAGCGCCGCACCGGCATTGAGCGCCACCGCCACGCCGAGCGCTTCGGCGATCTCCTCGCGACTGGCACCCTGCTTCAAGGCCGCGTCCACATGGGTGGTGATGCAGCCATCGCAGCGCGTGGTCACCGCCACCGCCAGCGCGATCAACTCGCGGGTCTTGCCGTCCAGGTGATTGGTCTGCGCACCCGCCCCGCTCAAGGTGATATAGCCCTTGAGCGTATCCGGCGAGAGCTTGCCCAGCTCACCGATGCGGCCCTTCAACTCACGGCGGTAATCGTTCCAGTCGAGCATGGCAGGTTCTCCAGTTGGGACGGGAGAACCTTACGCCGGCAATGATTAGCTCGCCGTCATGGCGCCGCGACGCAGGACATCAACCACCGGTGCGACCTGCGCCTGCCGGCCCAAGGCCTCACCGACGCGCGCCAAAGCATCCGCCAAAGCCGCCGGCGCGTCATCCCGCAGGTTGGCGTGGCCGACCTTGCGACCTTCGCGGGCCTGCTTGCCGTAGTCATGCCAGTGACCGGCAGCCTCGCCCAGCACGGCCTTGGCGTCGGGCATCTGCCCCAGCCAGTTCAGCATGCAGGCGTGGCCGAGCATGCGGGTATCGCCCAAGGGCAGGCCAAGTACGGCGCGGATGTGGTTCTCGAACTGCGAGGTTTCAGCGCCGTCGCTGGTCCAATGGCCCGAGTTGTGTACGCGCGGCGCCATTTCGTTGGCCAACAACGCATCGCCACGACAGAACAGCTCCAGCGCGAATACGCCTACATAATCCAGGCGCTCGGCAACGCGGCGTGCATAGGCGATCGCAGTGGCCTGCTGATCGGCAGACAGCGCCGCCGGCGCCAGGCTGGCCGACAACACACCATCCACGTGCCAGTTGGCGGTCAGCGGCCAGGCACGGAACTCACCGTCGCGGCCACGCACGGCGACCACGCTGATTTCGCGGTCAAACGCCACGAAACCCTCGAGTATCAGCCCGGTCTTGTCGACCTGCGTGCCCAGCGTCTGCCAGGCTGCATCGATATCCGCCGCTTCGCGGATGCGAAACTGGCCCTTGCCGTCATAGCCCAGCCGACGGGTCTTGAGGATGCAGGGCATGCCGAACTCGGCGACCTTGGCCGCCAGTTCATCCCGGCTGCGGATGTCGGCAAATGCCGGCAGCGCGATGCCCAGTTCCTGGAACAAGGTCTTTTCGCTGAGCCGGTCCTGCGCCACCGCCAATGCGGCCGGATTCGGGAACACCGGCTTGCGCTCGGCCAGCCAGCGCGCGCTCGCCGCAGGCACATTTTCGAAGTCGAAGGTGATCACGTCGACCTTGGCAGCGAACTCAGCCAGCGCCTGGGTGTCATCGAAGTTGCCCACCTGCAACGGCGCCACCTGCCCCGCGCAGGCATCGGCCGCCGGATCGAACACCATGAAGCGCAGTCCCAGCGGAGCTCCCGCCAGCGCCATCATCCGGGCCAGTTGCCCGCCACCGAGAATGCCAACCGTAATCATTGGCGCGGATCGTCCGCAGCCATCACATCTTCGGTCTGGCGCGTGCGGAAGGCGTCCAGCGCAGCGCCAATCTGCGGCTGCTCGGCCGCCAGCATGGCCGCGGCGAACAGGGCCGCATTGGATGCGCCAGCGTTGCCAATGGCAAAGGTCGCCACCGGGATACCGGCCGGCATCTGCACGATCGACAGCAACGAATCCATGCCATTGAGTGCCTTGGACTGCACCGGCACGCCCAGCACCGGCACCGCAGTCTTGGCAGCCAGCATGCCCGGCAGGTGCGCTGCACCACCAGCCCCACCGATGATCGCGCGCAGACCACGCGGGCCCGCCTGCTCGGCGTAGCTGAACAGCACATCCGGGGTACGGTGCGCGGAAACTACCTTCACTTCGTAGGGAACGCCCAAAGCATCAAGCTTCTGGGCGGCGTGCTGCATGGTTTCCCAGTCTGAGCGGGAACCCATCACGATGCCGACTAGCGGCGCGGGGTGGTCGAGGGTCATTGGCCGTCACCTGCTGCAAAGACGTATTCTAGCCGTCTTCCCAGCAAGACCACGACCTGATGGACCGCAAACTGCTCGACCTGCTCGTTTCCCCCGATACCCGCCAGCCGCTGTTCGTGCTGGAAAACGCCGGCCTGGAAGCCCTCAACCGTGCCATCAGCGCCGGCAGCGTGACCCGCGCCGACGGCAGCGCTCAGGCCCAGCCCCTGCGCGAAGCCCTGGTTACCGGCGACCGCAAGCAGGTTTTCCGCGTCGATGACGGCATCCCGGTGCTGCTGGCCGACGAAGCCATCGCCACCGCCCAGATCA
This sequence comes from Stenotrophomonas sp. STEN033, assembly GCF_056856655.1. NCBI lineage: Bacteria > Pseudomonadati > Pseudomonadota > Gammaproteobacteria > Lysobacterales > Lysobacteraceae > Stenotrophomonas > Stenotrophomonas sp. STEN033. The sequence continues at coordinate 11,613 of NZ_JBXFWM010000001.1, read as the reverse complement.
CCGACTTCCCGGCCAAATAATGCTGCCGCACCCGCCGCTGGCCCCGCCACAGGAACAGATTGACGCCGATGTCGCCCGCGCCCTGGCCGAGGACATCGGCAGCGGCGACGTCACTGCCGCGCTGCTGCCCGATGTCGCCGATATCGCCTACCTGCTGTGCAAGCAGGATGCGGTGATCGCCGGCCGCCCCTGGTTCGACGCCACCCATCGTGCGCTGGACCCGCAGGTACGGATCGACTGGCGGGTACTGGAAGGTGACCGCGTCAGCGCCGGCACGGTGCTGGCAACCCTGAGTGGACGCAGCCGCAGCCTGGTCAGCGCCGAACGGACCTCGCTCAACTTCCTGCAGACCCTGTCCGGCACCGCCACCATCACCGCCGGCTACGTCGCGGCGGTAGCCGGCACCAGGGCACGCATCCTCGACACCCGCAAGACCCTGCCCGGCCTGCGCCTGGCGCAGAAGTACGCGGTGCGCTGCGGTGGCGGCGACAACCATCGCATCGGCCTGTTCGATACGGTGATGCTGAAGGAAAACCACATTCGCGCCGCCGGCTCGTTGACCGCTGCCGTGCACGCCGCACGCGCGCAACAACCCAAACTGCCGCTGGTGGTCGAAGTCGAGGACCTGCAACAGTTGCAGGAAGCCTTGGCCGCCGGTTGCGAGCGCATCCTGATCGACGACTTCAGCGCGGCGATGCGGCGCGATGCCGTGCGCATCACGGCCGGGCGGATTCCTCTGGAAGTCTCCGGCAGCGTCGACATGACCACGCTGCGCGCCATTGCCGAAGATGGCGTGGACTGCATTTCCATTGGCGGGCTGACCAAGCACGTGCAGGCCATCGATCTGTCGCTGAAGCTGGGCCCGCCCCCGGGCTGACTCACGGCACGCACACGTCCCCCGCTGCGACACTCCCCCAATATCCCTCGCGGAGCCTGCTGTGGCATATCGATTTCTGTTGTGCGGCCTGACCCTGCTGCTGCCCGCCCTGCCGGCGATGGCGGCCGAAGCCTGTGATGTGCCGCCGCGCTATGGCCTGAGCGAAACCGCCAAAGCCGTCGTCGCGACGGCCTGCGGTGAACACCGGTTGTGGTATCGCCCCTTCATCGACCGTGAGGGCCGCATCGCCAGCCTCGGCGTTACGGAAGCCGAGAACGAGCATCTGGCCGACAATGGCCTGATCGCCTGGCAGCGCGTTGTCGGCTATTGGCGCGATAGCGGCACGCTTGGCCCGATGGGTGCCATCGCCGGCGCCAGCAGCTGTGCGCAGCCGGCAGGCAACCGGTATACCGACAGCGATTGCCGCGCCTTCCTGATCGACAACCCATGGTCGGCCGCCTTCATCTCCTGGGTGATGACGCGCGCCGCCGTGCCGGGCTTCACCCGCTCACCCCGACATATCGACTACATCCGCGCTGCCTACCAGAGCGGCAGCAATGGCACGCCCTATCGGCTGGCCGACCCGGCAAGCGAGAAGCCCGCCCCCGGCGACATGCTGTGCTTCCTGCGCGACCGCAGCAGTACCTTGAACTACGCAGGACTGATCCAGGCACTGGGCAGTGGCCGCGCTGGCAACTGGAAATCGCATTGCGAGATCGTGGTCAGCGCCAACATGGGCGGGGACCGCACGCTTTACCTGGTCGGCGGCAACGTCGCCAACTCGGTGGTCATGCGCAAGCTCATGCTTGACCGTACCGGCCTGCTCGAACTGCCCAAAGCCAACGCCGCGCAGGCATCCGGTTATCCGGTCGAGACCAGCTGCTCGCCGGGGCAGGAGGAAGAATGCAACCTCAACCGACAGGACTGGGCAGCGCTGCTGAAGCTGACCGCGACCACCCCAACGCCGACGTTCAACTCCACCGCACCCTTGCCGCCACCACCAGACGAACCCATCCCGGCACCGGTCACCCACTGAAGCCCGCGCACGCGTTCGCGGCCAACGAAATAGCTGCGCAGGCGTGAGCGGATCGCCTAAAGTGCGTGCATGCCTACCCTTCTCATCCTGATGATTGTCGGCGCGATTGGTTTTGCTTTCTGGGACCGCTCCCGCGCCGCTGCCGACCGCGCCACCGAACTGGGCCGCAACGCCTGCCGCGCCGCCGACGTGCAATGGCTGGACCAGAGCGTGCACAGCACCGGCCTGCGCCTGTGTCGCCTGCCCAATGGCTGGGTTGGCTTCGAGCGCAGCTTCCGTTTCGACTATTCCTATGATGGCCAGGATCGTCACACCGGCCGCATGGTCCTGCGCGGCCGCGAATTGATTTCCTTCAGCGGCCCTGCCGCCGCGCAGATCGGCCGCCTGCGCAAAAGCACCGAAGAAGCCGAAGACATCTGATCCAACCGGTAGTGCCGAGCCATGCTCGGCAGAGGCCTTACCAGCACACCCGAACCGTAGTGCCGAGCCATGCTCGGCAGTGGCTTTACCGAAACATCTGGCGGACTGCATGCACCTTTGCAGGAGCGGCGTCAGCCGCGAAGCTGATGCACTGGAAGTTGCGGACATGCCAACGACCTGACAGAACCTTGGCTTCGCGGCTGACGCCGCTCCCGCAAGCAGCTGCTGGCCTCGCGTGGAAAGCCCCAGCCGAGCGTGGCTCGGCACTACACAGAGCCCAAACAAAACCGCCGCCTTGCGGCGGCGGTGGAATCATTTGACGACCCGCAGGAACGGGCGCTTTGCGGCTGGCTGCGGACGCTCAGGCGGATCGGTCGGCGGCGTATCGTCATCGTCAGGACTGGTGTCAGTACCGGGGATATCGTCCGGCAACGCCATGCCCTGCCCCGTCTCGCGTGCGTAGACCGCCAGCACCGCGGCAATGGGTACGTATACCGGGAAACTGGTTCCGGAAAAACGCGCCGTGAAACTCACCGCATCATTGTCGATATGCAGGCCAACAACGGCGCGCTCGGCGATATTGAGCACCACCCGCTCCTCCTTGACCGCGCTGCTCGGCACCTGCACGCCAGGGACTCCAGCATCGACCATCACGTGCGGCGTCATGCCATTGTCGTTGATCCACTCCACCAGCGCCCGCAACAGATACGGGCGGTGGCTGCTCATCCGGAAAGTTTCTTCAGTCATGGCACAAGTGTACGCGTCATTGACGCACGATCACCGACTGCCGGCGGTGATCGATTAGTTCGGATACAGCCGACAGCAGCTCAGCCCGGCAGTTCGCGCAACTTCTTTTCCTGGTCGGTCAGGCTGCGGACGAAACCCGGATGCCGGAAGATACGGTTGCCATAGTCCTCGATCGCCTTCCCATCCTTGGGCAGTGCCACCCCCAGTGACTCCAGGCGCCAGATGATGGGCGCGATCGCGCAATCGGCCAGGCTCATTTCCGGGTTGAGGAAGAACTTCGAGGCCTTGAACAGCGGCACCGACTGTGCCACCAGCTCCTTCAAACGCTTGCGACCCGCCTCGGCCTGGGTCTTGTTGCCCATCTGAATGGCCTGCACCTGCGGCACCCAATCATGCTCGATGCGCAGCATCGCCAGCCGCAACCGCGCCCGCGACAGCGGGTCGACCGGCATCAACGGCGGGTGCGGATAGCGCTCATCCAGATATTCGCTGACCACCGAAGCCGCATACAGCACCAACTCACGCTCAACCAGGGTCGGCACGGAGTGATACGGGTTCAGGTCGATCAGGTCTTCCGGCGGGTTCTGCGCGTCGACCGGCACCAGATCGTAAGTCACGCCCTTGGCCGCCAGCACCAACCGCACCCGATGACACAGGGCATCGTCGTTTGCAGAGAACAAGGTCAGGGTATTACGCATACGCACACTCGCCGCCATCAAAGGCTCTCCATCGGTCGGATTCCGCCAACCTTACGGCCCCGCCAGCACATTGCCGACGGTGACCACGGTTACCCGAGTGTGCCAAGCCACAGGCGCAGTTGCCAAGGGCCTCTGCGCACAGTCCCCGGCCTGCACCCACCTCAATGCACGTCTTTCCAGTACTCGGTCTTGACCAGATAGGCCAGGAACGTGAGCAGGGCCAGGAACAACACCACCCACACACCCAGGCTCTGCCGCTTCAATGCCGCCGGCTCGCCGGCGTATTCGAGAAAATTGGTGATGTCGCGGACCGTCTGGTCATACGCCCGCGGATCAACCTTGCCCGGTGATGCAAGCTTGAAACCCACGACCGGCGGATCAATGCCTTCCTGCTCGGCCTTGCCATGGATCGCATGCTGCATGCCTTGCAACTCCCACAACGGGTTGGGCATGGAGGCATTCGGAAACACGCTGTTGTTCCAGCCCAGCGGTCGCGATTCATCGACATAGAACGATTTCAGGTAGCTGTATATCCAGTCACTGCCACGTACCCGCGAGATCAGGCTCAGGTCCGGCGGCATCTTGCCGAACCACTTGGTCGCCTCATCGTGCGGCATCGCCACCTGGATCTGCTCGCCGTAGGCGGCGCCGGTGAAGTTCAGGTTGTCCATCACCTGCTGTTCGGTCAACTCCAGGTCCTCACCCATGCGGGAGTAACGCAGGTACTTGAGCGAATGACAGCCCGAGCAATAGCTCATATAGGCCTGGGCACCACGCTGCAGCGACGCACGATCGCCCAGATCGTTGCCGGCCTGCATCAGCTTGCCACCACCTGCGGCCAGTGCCGGGACACAGAACAACATCGCGGCAGCCATGGCCAACCGCACAATCCATTTGTCAGTCATGCGTCGTCACCCGGTCCGGTACCTGCTTGGTGCTGTCGATCTTGGTCCACAGCGGCATGGTGATGAAGAAGGCGAAGTACAGGAAGGTCAGCACGCGACCCACCCAGGTCTCCCAGATCGCCGTGCCCGGACCGGAGCCAATCACCCCCAGCCAGACGAAGCACACCACCAGAATGCCCAGCATCACCTTGGAAATCGGGCCACGGTAACGCACCGACTTGACCTTGGCCTTGTCCAGCCAGGGCACCAGGAACAGGATGGCGATGGCCGAGAACATCACCATCACACCACCGAGCTTGTTCGGCACCACCCGCAACATGGCGTAGTACGGCGTGTAGTACCAGACCGGCTTGATGTGCTCCGGCGTCACCAGCCGGTTGGCCTCGGTGAAGTTGTCATGCTCAAGGAACAGGCCGCCGAACACCGGCGCGAAGAAGATGATGAAGGCCGCCAGGGTCAGCAGGAAGCCGACACCCACCAGGTCCTTGACCGTGTAATACGGATGGAACGGGATGCCATCGGCCGGCGCGGTCGGCGACCAGCGATTGCCCTTGGGACCCTTCTTGATTTCCACACCATCGGGATTGTTTGAACCCACTTCGTGCAATGCGCCGAGGTGCAGCACCACCAGCAGCAACAGCACCAGCGGCATGGCGATGACGTGCAGGGCGAAGAAGCGGTTGAGGGTGGCATCACCGGGCAGGTAATCACCCATGATCCATTCGGTCAGGCCATTGCCGATCACCGGGATGGCACCGAACAGCGAGATGATCACCTTGGCACCCCAGAACGACATCTGGCCCCAGGGCAGCACATAACCCATGAAGGCTTCGGCCATCAGCACCAGGTAGATCAGCATGCCCAGGATCCACACCAGCTCACGCGGCTTCTTGTAACTGCCGTACATCAAGCCGCGGAACATGTGCAGGTAAACCACGATGAAGAACAGCGAGGCACCGGTGCTGTGCATGTAGCGGATCAGCCAGCCCCACTCCACGTCACGCATGATGTACTCGACCGACGCGAACGCCTCGGCCGCGCTGGGCTTGAAGTGCATCGTCAGGAAGATGCCGGTGACGATCTGGTTGACCAGGATCACCATCGCCAACGAGCCGAAGTAATACCAGAAGTTGAAGTTCTTCGGCGCGTAGTACTCGCTGACGTGCTTGCGGTAGACCGGCATCAGCCCAGGCGCACGCTCGTTGACCCAGTTGGCCACGCCAGTGGCGGTACGGCTAAGGATATTGTCGGCCATGATCAGGCTGCCCCCTGCGGATCGACGCCAATGACGATGGTGTTGTCATCCACATAGTGATGCGGCGGCACCAGCAGGTTGATCGGCGCGGGCACGTCCTGGAACACGCGTCCGGACATGTCGAAGCGCGATTTGTGGCAGGGGCAGAAATAGCCCCCCTTCCACTGTGCGTCATAAGGCTCGGGGCGGATCTCGGCCACCATCTCCGGTGAACAGCCCAGGTGGGTACACAGACCTACCAGCACGGAGATATCCGGCTTGATCGAGCGGAACTCGGGATTGGCCTTCAGCACGTAATCCGGTTGCTGGTCCTTGTTGCCGGATTCCGGATCCTTGAGCCGCGCATCCAGGGTAGGCAATGCCTGCAGGATGGCCTTGGAACGCTTGACGATCCAGATAGGCTGGCCGCGCCACTCCAGGATCAGCCGCTGGCCTTCCTGCAACGCGCTGATATCGGCCGTCACCGGGGCACCGGCCAGTTTGGCGCGGGCGCTGGGATTCCACGACTTGATGAAAGGAACTGCTGCGAAACCAACGCCGACTGCCCCGACCACTGCTGTGGTCGCTGTCAAAAACCGCCGACGTCCGGTGTTGACTGGATCATTTACCCCATCGTTTGCCATCCGGCACTCCGATATTGATTAGGTAGCTAGAGGCTGCCAGCGGTCTGGTGGGGGCCATCCCGCTCTGAATCGAATCGTTCCCGAGTGTAGCGGAACGCTTAACGGTCACACAACGCGATCAAACACCAGTCCGCGAAATTTGTCACGGCCTGCTGCAACAGAAACGTCGAGGGTCTACTTACTGGCGCGTGGCCAGCTCGCCACGGTAGCGATCGGCCAACTGCGCGACACGCTGCACGTAGTACTGGGTTTCCTTGTAAGGGGGGACACCGCCATGACGGTCCACGGCACCTTCACCGGCGTTGTAACCGGCCGCAGCCAGGGTGAGGTTGCCATTGAAACGACGCAGCAACCACGACAGGTATTGAACGCCCCCGCGGATGTTCTGGCCCGCGTCATAGGAATCGGACACGCCAAAGCGTCGCGCCGTGGGAGGCATCAACTGCATCAGGCCCTGGGCACCGGCACGGCTGAGCGCCGTCGGATTGAACGCCGATTCGGCATGGATGATGGCCCGCACCACCGCTTCCTCAACACCGAATTCGCGTGCGGCCGAGGCGATCTCGGTGCTGTAGGCCTGGGTGTTCAGGCGCACCGAGCCGAAGTTGACCCGGGAGTTCACGCCGCAGGCAAAACAGCGCTCGATATAGCTGTACTGGATGGTACGCACCGCGCCGATGTTGGCCACCTGAGCCGGCCGGCTGCTGGTGTAGTGGCGCACCCCATCCTTCATATAGGAGTAGACCTGACCACTGATCACCCGCTGCACCCGTCCTGCCGTTGTTGGCGCTGGTGTGGGTGGCACTGCGGTGGGGGCAGCCTGTGCAGCCACCGCCGTCGAACTGTCATTGGCTTGGCTCGCCGGAGCCGCAGCAGCAGCTACCGGGGTGGCGACGGGCGCCGGGGTCGGCGGCACATAACGCGGCACGTCGCGGGTCGGCCGATAACTGCTGACCACGCTGCAGCTCGCGCCACTGACGCGTTTGCTGACGTAATTGGGCACCCCATCGCTGCCGACACACTTGTACAGCGTGCCGGCACTGGCCGGCGAGGCGACCAATGCTGCAGCGAGAATGCCGGTGATCCCCAAAATCCCCTTCATGGGCGGGAGTCTCCCAGCTTCGCCGGGGCTTGCCAAGTATTTGACGCAGCGGCTTTCGTGCTCGGGCCCGCGGGCCGATACAATAGGCGGCTACGAATGCAGCCCCAGTGGCTGCGTGCCCGCCCACCCGTCTGGAATAAGCGCCATGCCCGGGACGCCAGCAACTCCCCTGCCGATCACGGCCGGCTCCGCCGTGCCTACTGTTGAAATGACCACACCCGAACTGATTCCCCTGCCCGGCCAGCGGCCGACGGTTGCCGGCGGCGCGCGCGGCAAGCCCAGCGATGGCTCGCCATCGCGCGGAAAGCTCTATATCAAGACCCACGGTTGCCAGATGAACGAGTACGACTCGACCAAGATGGCCGACGTACTCGCCGCCGCCGAGGGCCTGGAGCTGACCGACAACCCCGAAGAAGCCGACGTGGTGCTGGTCAACACCTGCTCCATCCGCGAGAAGGCACAGGAAAAGGTATTCAGCCAGCTCGGCCGCTGGAAGGCGCTCAAGGCCAATGGCCGCGACGTCATCATCGGCGTCGGCGGCTGCGTGGCCTCGCAGGAAGGCGAAGCCATCGTCAAGCGCGCGCCCTACGTGGACCTTGTGTTTGGCCCGCAGACCCTGCATCGCCTGCCGGAGCTGATCCGCGCCCGCCGCGAGCAGAACAAGCCGCAGGTCGACATCAGCTTCCCGGAGATCGAGAAGTTCGACCGCATGCCCGAACCGCGCGCCGAGGGCCCCTCGGCCTTCGTCTCGATCATGGAAGGCTGCTCCAAGTACTGCTCGTTCTGTGTGGTGCCCTACACCCGCGGCACCGAGGTCAGCCGCCCGTTCGAGGACGTGGTGGTGGAATGCGCACAGTTGGCCGAGCAAGGCGTGCGCGAGATCAACCTGCTCGGCCAGAACGTCAACGCCTACCGCGGCCCCTACGGCGACGGTGAGATTGCCGACCTCGGCCTCCTGATCCGCACCCTTGCCGAAATCGACGGCATCGGCCGCATCCGCTTCACCACCTCGCACCCGCTGGAGTTCAGTGATTCGCTGGTGGACGCCTACCGCGACGTGCCGAAACTGGCCAACTACCTGCACCTGCCGGTACAGGCCGGCAGCGACCGCGTGCTCAGCGCGATGAAGCGCGGCTACACCGCGCTGGAGTTCAAGGCCAAGATCCGCAAGCTGCGCGCGGTCCGCCCGGACATCTCGATCAGCTCGGACTTCATCGTTGGCTTCCCCGGTGAAACCGATGCCGATTTCGAGAAGACCATGAAGCTGATCGAGGACGTGGGCTTCGACCAGAGCTTCTCCTTCATCTATTCGCGTCGCCCCGGCACCCCGGCGGCCGACCTGGAAGACACCACCAGCGACGCCGACAAGCACGCCCGGCTGTCGCGTTTGCAGGCACATATCAACGAGCACGCAGCCGGCATCTCCGCGCGCATGGTCGGCACGGTACAGAACGTGCTGGTCGAGGGCCCTTCGCGCAAGGACCCGAATGAGCTGACCGGCAAGACCGAGAACATGCGTTCGGTGAACTTCCCGGCCAGTTCGCGTCTGATAGGCCAGTTTGTGGATGTGTTGATCACCGAAGCCTTCAGTAATTCGTTGCGCGGGCGGGTGGTTACGCAGGACTGAGGCCGACTGGCTCCGGATTGTCGGGTCTGGTTGGCGGGCCTGCTTCCTGCGGACCATGGCCCGCGAGGGTTGGGGCCGAAGTTCACCGATCCAAAGCAGGAGCGCCTTCACCCCTGCCCCCGCTCCGCCACAGACCTTGCGCTTGGCGCAAGGTCGTTCGCTGGGCCGCGAATCCGTGGCCCGCAAGCCACCCCTCTCACCCCGCCAGCGGGAGAGGGGAGCAGCTGTCGTTGTTCGCTTCTGCTTTGAAAAGCCGGTACGGCCCGTTCTCACCTCTTGCCGTTCGCCTTTGCCCCGGCACAGCGGTCATTTATTCGCCACACCGACCCGGAGCCCGCCGTTATTGGGCTGCGCGCGGTTATCCACATGTTCATCCCGAATCGATCCACACAAATTGTGGACAACTTGTTACCTGCAAACCATCGAATGTGGCAGTTTTTTAACCAACGCGCCAAGAGGCTTATGCCGCAAGGGCCGGACAGGGATATCCACAGCTTGGCCCACGCCACATCCACATCGACTGTGGAGAACACTGAGAACCGCGACCCCGCTGGTGGTCGACGGGCCGCAGGGGTACCCTTCTCGGGTCCAAGGCACGGCTTCGCCGGCCAGTAACCGTTAGTAAAAATGACCACCACGACGCATCGCGACTTCACTCTTGACCCCGTTGACAACGAACGGCTGGCCAACCTGGCCGGACCCTTCGACGAACATCTGCGCCAGGTCGAACTCAAACTGGGCGTGGAGGTTGCCAACCGCGGCCATGTCTTCCGCGTCAGCGGCCCGGGCAAGACCGCGCTGGAAGCGGAAAAACTGCTCAAGGCGCTGTACGCCGAGGCGGCCGACACCGTCTTCGACAGCCACGCCATCCATCTGCGCCTGAACCGCGCCAATGTCGATCACGTGACCGAGCAGGCCTATGAAGCACAGGAAGTAGCAGTCAAGGTCAAGCGCGGCACGGTGCGCGGGCGCGGTGCAAACCAGTCCAAGTACCTGCACCAGATCGCCACCCACGACATCAGCTTCGGCATCGGCCCGGCCGGTACTGGCAAGACCTTCCTGGCGGTGGCGATGGCGGTCGACGCACTGAACGAATCACGCGTGCAGCGGCTGATCCTGGTGCGCCCGGCAGTTGAAGCCGGCGAGAAACTGGGCTTCCTGCCCGGCGACCTGACCCAGAAGGTCGACCCTTACCTGCGCCCGCTGTACGACGCCCTGTACGAAATGCTGGGCGTGGAAAAGGTGGCCAAGCTGCTGGAGAAGAATGTCATCGAGATCGCGCCGCTGGCCTATATGCGCGGCCGCACCCTCAATGACGCCTTCGTGATCCTCGACGAGGCCCAGAACACCACCATCGAGCAGATGAAGATGTTCCTGACCCGCCTCGGCTTTGGCTCGACCGCGGTTGTCACCGGCGACCTGACCCAGACCGACCTGCCCAAGCACGTCAAATCCGGCCTGCGCGATGCCATCGAGGTACTGCGCGGCGTGGACGGCGTCAGCTTCACCTTCTTTGAATCGCGCGACGTGGTACGCCACCCCCTGGTGGCCCGTATCGTCAGCGCCTATGACCGTCGCGATCTGCAACAGGTCAAACCCGGAGCAAGTGAATGACCAAGGGTCCTGTGCGTCTTGATGTCGCGGTCAGCTACGCCCTGCCCCGCGCCGGCCTGCCGGCAGCGGTGAGCTTCCGCCGCTGGGTGGCAGCCGCCTTGAAAGGCCGCATCCGCGAAGCGGATCTGGCCATCCGCGTGGTCGACGCCAAGGAAGGCCAGTCACTGAACCGCCACTACCGGGGTAAGGACTACGCCACCAACGTACTCAGCTTTCCGGCCGAGCTGCCCGAAGGCCTGCCCAAGGGGGTGAAGTTCCCGTTGCTGGGTGACCTTGTGATCTGCGCGCCGGTGGTCGCCCGCGAGGCCGAGGAACAGGACAAGGCGCTCAACGCCCACTACGCCCACCTCACCGTCCATGGTGTGTTGCACCTGCTCGGCTGGGATCACGAGGACGACAAGGAAGCCGAGGCCATGGAACAGCTGGAGCGCGAGATCCTGGCCGACCTGGGCATCGCCGACCCCTACGCCAACGAGCAATAGGCACAGGTAGTGCCGAGCCATGCTCGGCAGAAGCTTTCCTGGCAATGCCCGGTAGTGCCGAGCCATGCTCGGCAGAGGTCTTCCCAGCAAAGCCATGTAGTGCCGAGCCATGCTCGGCAGAGGCATTGCCAGCAATGCCCGGTAGTGCCCGGCCATGCTCGGCAGAAGCTCTACCGGTAAAGCCCCAGCCGACCATGGCTCGGCACTACCCACGCTTGCTCCTGCAA